>JAIOQF010000335.1 GCA_021413535.1 Verrucomicrobiota bacterium | reverse complement strand
ATGATCACGCCACCGGAGCCGGCCATGCTGCCGCACGCGGCCATGGTGTCGAAGTCCATCGGGATGTCCATGATGCTGAGTTCACGACCGTCTTTGAGTTTGAACTTTTCATCGGCGCGCAAAACTTTGGCGCTGCTGCCGCCAGGGATGATGGCCTTCAGGGTGCGCCCGGGTTTCATGCCGCCGCACAAATCGTTGATGACCTCGCCCATGGTGACCTTGCCGACTTCGACCTCGAAGTAACCGGGTCGCTGCACATCGCCGCTCACGCAGAGAATGCGGGTGCCGGTGTTGTTCGGCGTGCCGAGCTTGGCGTATTCCGCGCCGCCCATCGCAATGATGTGCTTCACGTGGCAGAGCGACTCCACGTTGTTCACGATCGTGGGGCACATATACAAGCCGAGCGCGGCGGGGAAATATGGCGGCTTGATGCGCGGGTAGGGGCGCTTGCCTTCGAGCGATTCGATCAGGCCAGTCTCTTCGCCGCAGATGTAAGCACCGGCACCGCGGTGGACGTAAATTTCCAAGTCGTAACCAGTGTCGAGGATGTTTTTACAGAGGAAGTTCTTCGCACGTGCCTCGTCGAGCGCCTTTTCCAGAATCTTCGCGGCTTCGGGAAATTCCTCGCGGATGTAAATGTAAGCGAGGTTCGCCTTCACCGCGAAGCAGGAGATGACCATGCCCTCGACGAGCTGGTGCGGATCCTGATGCATGATGTAGCGGTCCTTGAACGTGCCCGGCTCGGATTCGTCCGCGTTGCAGATGAGATAGACCGGCTTCGTGTTCGTCGGCGGAATGAAACCCCACTTCACGCCGGTCGGGAAACCCGCGCCGCCGCGACCGCGCAGACCACTGGCTTTGACTTCATTGATGATCGCTTGGCGCTCCATTGTCACTGCCTTGCGAAGCTGCTCGTAGCCGCCGTCGCGCAGGTAGCATTCGATGGACGGGTCGAAGCCCGCCCGGTCCACATTGCGGAAAGTCAGCCGTCGCTCGCGCGCATGGGGCTGTTTACCTGGAAGATGCTGGACGGTCTCAACTGACATCGCGCTCAAGATGGAATCAGGATGCGCCGGGGCAAGGGCGATTTGTGAAAAATTTCACAAGCGCATCTGGAGGCATTTTTGCGCTCTTTTCGTATTTCTTCCAAGAAATCAGCCTGATGCTCGTGATGCCCCATCGTGCAGCCTTGTGCATCAAACGCTCCGTCGCTAAACTGGCATTCTTAATCCTGCCCCATGACCATGAAAACGAAACTTATCTTCGCCATTTTCCTCGCACTGACTCCCTTCCTCCGGTTGAGCGCGGCCAATGAAATTGGCTTCATCGAGAAGTTTGCGCTGGCTGCCGATCGCGACAAGGCGCTGACTGAGCTGCCGCCGGGAACCGAGGAGTTTTACTTCTTCCATGCGCTGCATTATCAGAGCACGAAGAACGCCGCCAAGCTCGCCGAGACCATGAAGGCTTGGCGCGGACAATTTCACAACACCTCCGGGTTGCGCGACATCATCGAGAATCGCGAGGCGCTGCTGGCTTACGATGCCGATCCGCAGCGGACGCTGAAATGGCTGCGGGACAAGCTAAACCTCCAGTTCAACCATCAGCAGGAAGTTCGCGATAGAAAGCCGGACCTGCCCACGACGCTAGACCAAGCGCGGATTTCCCGTGACATCTTTCTGGGGATGGAGCTTCACAATAGCGACTTGACGGGTTTATCCGTGCTGGAACTGGAGCGGCTGGTGCGTGACAAGACAACACTGTCGGTCTCGCAAATCCGCGCTTTGCTTTCCCGCCTCACGCAGCCGGATGTGACGGGACTGGTGGAAATGATCGCGGAGGATTTGAAGCGCAAGGACGCGCCCGGCTTTGGTGCATTCCCCATTCATGCGAAGCTGCTGCCGGAACAGCTCGACAAACTGGTGAAACTCGTTCCGCGTCTCGCCAACGAGCCGGCCTATGTGAATGCGCGCATCGCCAAGCTGCTGCCGGGCGCGGATGAGGACGCGGACTTTGATCCCGTCGTGCGCGAGGCTTGGCTCGAGCGCCTCTGGGCTTATGCGAAGACGCTCCCGCCTTCCTTCAACTCTCTGAAGTCCTCCATTCTTTACCGTCGTCTCGAACATGACCGGCAGCAGGGAGTCTATGACGCCGGGCGCTTCCTCGAATACCTCAAGCTGCCACGCCAGGTGCATTACCTCGCGCCGCGCTGGCGGGAACAGTTGCAAAACACCGGTGCTAACTGGAGCGATCTGAATGCCTCGTTCAGCGAGGCGCGGCTATCTTTTCCGCCCATCGGCACGGATGAGGCGCTGGTGCGCGATTATTTCCTTAATCTGCTGCCTAAAGCCGCTGAGGAAGCCAAGGCGGACCCGCTTTCCGTGATCAACGCCTACACCGATTACGTTAATGCAGACTGGCTCAAGCAGTGGTTCGCGGAGGCGATGATCACATCAGGCAGGGACAAGCCGGAGCGTTGGGCCTCATTGATCACCGCACCCGCCTTCCAGTTTCTGAAGGATCGGGTGGACATCGACTTCGCGCTGCAGAACAAGCCCTTCGTCGATGTGGGCGACGACGTGAGCGTCGATCTGCATGTGAAAAACGTGCCCCAGCTCATCGTCCGCATTTATGAAATCAACACGCTTGGATTTTTCCTGCAAAACCAGCGCCAGCTCAACACCGACCTCAATCTCGACGGTCTTGTCGCCAACACTGAGGCCACGCATTCCTACGCGGAGACGCCTTACCAGCGGGTGCGGCGCACTTTCAGTTTTCCGGAGTTAAAAGGAAAACGCGGAGCCTGGGTCATCGAGTTCATCGGTGGCGGACGTTCCAGCCGTGCGTTGATTCGGACTGGTCAATGGAACTTGGTGCAGAGAACAGGTGCAGCGGGCGATCAGATTACGGTGCTGGATGAAAAACACGCGCCCGTGAAAGATGCGGTTGTGTGGCTCGACGGCCGCAAGTTCACTCCGGATGCGAAGAGCGGCTCCATCACCGTGCCTTTCACAGCAAGCCCCGGGCGTCGTCCGGTCATCCTCGCCGACAAAGATGGCACCTTCGCCACGCTCACGGACTTCGAGCATCACGCGGAGAACTATCAGCTTGATGCGCAATTTTATCTCAACCGCGAGCAGTTGATCGCCGGACATGAAGCGACTCTCGCAGTGAGAACTGCTCTTCTCGCAGGCAATGCGTTGCAACCGCTGGCGTTGCTGAAAGATGCAAAGTTGTCCGTGACCACCACCACGCTCGACGGCGTCAGCACCACGAAGGAAGTCAAGCCGCTCAAGCTGGAGTCTGGCAGTCTGCTGACCCATGTCATCTCGATCCCCGATCGATTGCAATCCATCAGCGCCACTCTTTCCGCGACGGTGGAGCAGATGAGCAAGGGGCAGGAAAAAGCCAACCTCGCCCAGAGTCGCTCCTGGAGCATCAACGGCATCGACGGCACGGAGCAGACGCGCGCCGGACATTTTTCGAAGATGGGCGACGCACATATTTTTGAGCTTCTCGGAAAAAATGGCGAGCCATTGCCCGATCAGCAGGTGATGTTTAATTTCTGGCGCGCCGGTCATAGCCAGACCGTTTATGTCCCGCTGCGCACGGACGAAAAAGGCCGCGTGCAACTCGGCAAACTTGAAGGCATCAACCACATCTCCGCCGAAGCCAGCGGCATCACCCGGAGCAACGCCTATCCCGCGCGCGATCAGCTCCTGCGCTCCAACCAGATCAACGCAGGCACGGATGATGTCATCGAAATCTCCGTCGCCGATGAATTCAAGGCCGCGAACTACGCGTTGCTCGAATTGCGCGAGGACAATCCGGTGGCCGATCGCAGCGGCTTAATCAAGCCCCCGGGAGAAGGCAAGGGCGCCTACTCATTCACCATCTCCGGTCTCGCGCCGGGA
>JAIOQF010000333.1 GCA_021413535.1 Verrucomicrobiota bacterium | reverse complement strand
GGACGCCGGACTTGATGAAAGCCAGATCGCAAAGCGGACCGCCGATCACTTCGGGAGCACTCATCACGAAATGCGTCTTACCACGTCATTGGGCCGTGAGATATTCGAGAAGTTTCTTACTTCGGTCGATCAACCTTCTATTGATGGGTTCAACACCTACGTCGTCTCCAGTCTGGCGCGGGAAGTAGGGGCCAAGGTCGTTCTCTCCGGGCTCGGCGGCGATGAACTGTTCGGAGGCTACTCCTCTTTCTGGAAAATTCCCGCACTGCTCAAGGCCTGCCACGCCATTCAGGCGATCCCGTTTGCCGGTGCCATAACATCGAAAATCCTCCGGTCCCGCATGTGGTCCCCACGATTGCGCAGGGTCGGTGCCTTATTGAAGTCACCTGTGAGCATAAGGGAAGCCTATCGTTCTTATCGAGGCATCTATCTGGTGGAAGAAGCACAAAAACTTGCCATGCATGCCACCGGGGCGACCGATAAAGAAGCCAGCTACACAGGGCTGGCAGCCGGGGCTAGCGACCCACTCAACGCGGTGAGCGAACTGGAGTTGACCTTTTACATGCGCAATCAGCTCCTGCGGGACAGCGACGTGATGAGCATGGCCCACGGATTGGAACTGCGAGTGCCGCTGGTCGATGCCGGGTTGTTTCACGCCATCGCCCGGCTCCCGGCTGCGGTTCGCATCCAGCAGGGCAAGCAGCTCCTGGCCGAAGCCGTGCCGGAGATTCCGGCATGGGTGATTGAGCAGCCCAAACGCGGATTCGTCTTTCCATTCGCCGACTGGATGGAGACTCCGCAATGGAAGCCGGTCTTCGACAATGCCATGAAGAATCTTCCGGTGCCGGCGGTCGCTTGGTATCAACGCTGGAGCGTATTCATGTTTCATCACTGGTGCCGTTCGGTTGGAATCCACTGAGCATAATTGCTCGCGAGTCCCTTCGCGAGATTGATACAGACAGCCGCGAAGGGACTCGCAAACTACTTTCATGCGCGTCCTGCACGTCATCCCCTCGCTCGATAAACGAGACGGTGGTCCCAGCCATGCGCTGCCACTCATGGCCCGGAGTCTGACCATACAGGGCATCACCGTGGATGTAGTCACTACGATCACTGATGCGGATGCCGGGGCCCAGGACATTGAGTTCGGAAAGCGGGTGGAACGGGAAGGCTGCACCCTGTTTTTTTTCAAACGTCAGACTCATTTTTACAAGGCTTCACTCCCGTTGCATGCATGGCTCCGCAGCCATGTAAAGAACTATGACCTCGTTCACATTCACGCGCTGTTTTCCTTTGCCAGCATCTCTGCCGCGCGCGTGGCCCGCGCGCGCGGCGTGCCTTACATCATTCGTCCGCTCGGATTGCTCAATGCCTACGGTATGCAGCAACGCCGCCGTCGGGTAAAGCAGTGGTCCTTTCGTTTAATCGAAAAGCCCCTGCTCGACAGCGCGGCCGCCATTCATTATACCAGCACGCAGGAACGGGATGAGGCGGCCCATTTGCAAATCAAAGCACCAGCGCACGTCATCCCGCTGGGCATTGATCTGACACCGTTCCAACACCTGCCGGCGGCCGAAGTATTCAAAGAGCGTTTTCCAGAAACCCGCGGAAAACAAGTCATCCTGTTTCTCTCGCGCCTCGATCCCAAAAAAGGGCTGGAGTTACTGATGGAGGCGTTTGCAATGCTTCAGGAAACAAATCCCGATATCCATCTCGTCATCGCTGGAGGCGGAAATGAAGAATATACGAAAGAACTCAGGGGACTTGCAGCGCGACTGGCCATTGCCAACAAAACAACATGGACGGGACAGCTTGATGGTGATGTAAAACTCAGTGCGCTCGCGGCTGCCACCCTCTTTGTGCTGCCTTCGCATTCGGAGAACTTCGGCATCGCATTGCTGGAGGCCATGGCTGCGGGGGTAGCCTGCCTCAGCACGAGAGGCGTGGCGTTGGCCGTGGAAGGAGCAAGGCAAGGCGCGGGCATGGTGGTGACGTGCGAAATTGAAACGCTGGTGATGGCGATGAAACGGATGTTGGTCGACGGGGCATTGCGCGCGCAGCTAGGTGAGAGCGCAAGGCGGATGGCGCAGGAGCAATTTTCGTTGGAAGCCACTGGCGCGGCACTTACGTCGCTGTATCAAAAGATACTTCTCATGGAACCTGCGGCATGAACTCCTACAACTACAAGGACTACGGATTTCAAAACGAAGCGGAATCGCACATGCATGCGCGGTTCATGCCGCATGTGCTTGCGCTGACCGGAGATCTAAAGCCCGGCACCCGCGTGCTGGACGTGGGCTGCGGTAATGGCTACACCTGCGGCGAATTCATCAAACGCGGCTGTCAAGTCACCGGTATTGACTTGAGTGAACAGGGAGTATCAATCGCGCGGCACACGTATCCGGAAGGACGCTTCGAGTTATTTGGTGCGGACGACCAGCTTCTGGCAAACTTGGACGAAGAGCCGTTCGATATGGTTGTGAGCACGGAAGTGGTGGAGCATCTCTATGCGCAACGAGAGTTTATGCGTGAATGTTTTATGGCCTTGAAGCCGGGCGGACGCTTCATCTGCACCACGCCCTATCATGGCTATTTGAAAAATCTCGCGCTCTCAATTGCGGGCAAATGGGACTCACATGCCAGTCCGCTCTGGGATGGTGGGCACATCAAGTTATGGAGCAGAATGACGTTGTCTCGTCTTCTCAATGAAGCCGGCTTGCAAAATATACAGTTTCGAGGAGCCGGACGATTCCCCTATCTCTGGATGACAATGGTGATGAGCGGGGACAAACCGAATGCGCCGCACGCGCCGACCAAGTGAATCTTGCCAACATCACTCCATTAGTTATCACCTATAACGAGGCTCCAAACATCGGCCGGTGTCTTGAACGATTGCGTTGGGCGCAACGCGTGACGGTGGTGGATAGTTACAGCACCGACTCCACCATCGAGATCGCGAGAGGATTTTCCAACGTCACAATACTCCAGCGGCCATTCGATGACTTTGCCTCGCAGTGCAATTTCGGACTTGCCGAGATGCAAACCGAGTGGGTGCTCGCCCTGGATGCGGACTATATTCTAGGCGAAGGGTTTGAGCAGGAACTGGCCTCACTAACTCTGGCGGAGGACGTTGGCGGCTGCTACGCGCGCTTCCGTTATGTGATTTTCTCCCGAGCCTTGCGCGCCTCATTGTATCCACCGCGGGCCGTCCTCTTCCGCAGGAAGCTCGGCACTTATTTAGCCGATGGACACGCCCACAAGTTGAGCTTCCAGGGTGAGTCGCTCACATTGAAGTCGGCAATCTATCACGATGATCGCAAGCCCTTGAGCCGCTGGCTACAATCGCAGGACAAGTATGCCCAGCTCGAAGTGGAAAAACTACTATCAGAACCCAAGGCAAATCTGCGCATTCAAGATCGTCTGCGCCTCTCGCTTGTTCCCGCTGTGCCACTGACATTTTTCTACACTTTATTTGTTAAAGGCGTGGTGCTGGATGGCTGGCGCGGCTGGTATTATGCGCTGCAACGAGCCGCTGCCGAAGTGATTCTGGCGCTGAGACTGCTGGAGAAACGTTTCCATGATGAAAAGCCATGAGCGCTTCCGGCATCGTTCATCTCGTCGTTCCTTGCTCCCGGGAGAGCGGTCGCATCGGGAATTTTTTGCCGGAGCTGTGTGCCAAGCTTGATGCGCTGGGAGGATGCCGCGTGCTGGTCGTGGAAGATGGTTCCGGTGCGGCGGAGCAGCGCCGCATGACTGAAATGGTCAGCGCCTGGCAGGCGCAACATCCGGTGTTATGCGATTTGCTGATGTTGCCAGAAAACATCGGTAAAGGTGGAGCAGTTTATGAAGGATGGGCGCGGCATGAGGGCGCGGAGTGGCTGGCCTTCGTGGATGCGGATGGCTCCATCTCCGCTGATGAGGTCTGCCGGCTCATCAGACTCGCCAGAGAGCGTGGAACTGATCGGGGCGCAATCATCGCTTCACGCGTGCTCATGTTGGGAAGGGATGTGCGACGGCGTTTCTACCGTCATTTAATCGGACGCATGTATGCCACGTTGGTTTCGGAGATTTTGCACATTCCGGTTTACGACAGTCAGTGCGGCTGCAAGCTGGTGCCGCGTCTCGATTATGAAGCCATTGCCCCAAGACTGACCACGCGCGGGTTTGCTTTTGATGTGGAGCTGCTGGTGGCGTTGGTGGACTCTGGATTCCCGGTGCGAGAAGAGGCCGTCGACTGGCACGAAGTTCCCGGCGGCAAAGTGCGGTTGCTGCACGACTCCATTCTGATGTTTCTTGATGTGCTGCGCATCCGGAAGCAGCGCAAAGAGCACGCGATGGGATTGCGAAGATGAATTTGCGCAATAATCTTGGGACCCTCTGGTTGGTCAACCAATTTGCCCCACCTGACCGCGCACCTACTGCTAGGCTCCTTGGAGAACTTGCCGTCGGGCTAAAAGAGTTAGGCTGGCAGGTTCGGTTCATTGCCTGCCCCGAAGGTTATCGCACGGCTCCAGTCGTTGGCTGGCGAAGGCTATGGCGCGACCTGAAGGCACACATTAAAATTTTTCGGCAAACACTAACAGGCCCAAAGCCTGACATCGTGATCTGTCTGAGTGATCCACCGGCATTGGTTTTCACCATGGCCTGCACCGCCCGCCTGCGCCGGGCCAAGCTGGTTTACTGGCCGATGGATGTGTATCCGGAAATCGCTGCGGCATTGGGCGCTCTTTCCGATCGAGGCCCGTTATACCGAGTTATCAAAAGTGCCGTGGACTGGGCGCTCGCACGGTGTGCCTCCGTAGTCTGTCTTGACCAAGATATGTGCGAAAAATTACTCGGCGGTGTAAAAGATCCCATTATTGCACCATGGCCTCCGTCGGAACTTGTCATTCCTGAGGCTATCTCGGAATCTCCTACACATTTGATCCGTTGGACTTATTCGGGTAATCTTGGAAGGGCGCATGAATACGAGGCGCTATTGCGCGCCCAGCGACTACTGGAAGATGAAGCCAGACCCTTTGAGCTGGTCTTTCAAGGTGGCGGGGCTGCAAGAAAAAACGCGGAAAAACTGGCGGCGGAACTGGCCTTAAAAAATTGCCGCTGGCTGGATTATGCCGACGACACTGAACTCGTGGTCACCTTGTTGCAATCACACGTTTGCATTGCCACGCAACGCCCCGAAATGCTGGGCCTGCTCTGGCCCTCCAAACTGGCCTTGCTGGAAATGTTGCCGCGACCGATCATCTGGGTTGGACCTCTAGATGGTGCGATCTCGCGTCAACTTCGCAAAAGATGCGGATTGAACGGGGTCTTCGATCCTGGAGATTACCGAGGACTGGCCTTGTGGCTGGCGCAAAATGAAAGTCAAATTCGCCAAAGTGTCAGCTTCATGTTTTCGGGCGTAATGTTTCGAAAACAAGTTAATGATGCACGCACCCATGCGATATCATCTTGGCATCAACTCCTGGCTTCCCTGATGAATAAATAGTCAGCCAGTTTCTTTCCAGAGTCCCATGCAAATCTACCCCTCCATCTTCAACATCCTGATGTTTCTGGGTGCGCTCATCCTTTGTGCCACGGGCACTTGGATCGTTCTGCGCAATCCGCTTCGTGTGGGCTTGGATCAACCGGATGCGCGGCGTAAACTTCATGAGGTCCCGACACCACGACTCGGCGGGCTTCCCATTTTTATTACATTGCTGGCGGGCTTCGCCGTGGCCGCTTTGCGATTCCCCGGCTTTCTCGACGAATGGTGGCCGGTCATTCTCACCAACGTGATTATTTTTACCATCGGGTTTCTCGATGACGTCAAGCCTCTAGGTGCCAAGGTGAAATTTCTCGGCCAGATAGGCGCGGCGTGTATTCTCTATTCGCTGGATGTTTCGATTGATGACCTGACCAATCCTTTCCGAGCTGGAGCCCATTTTCTCCTCGGTCCCTGGAGTTTTCCCGTCACTGTTCTCTGGTTGGTGGCGATCCCCAATATCATCAATCTCATCGACGGCATGGACGGGTTGGCGTCGGGCTTCGGACTCTTGCTCAGCCTGACTCTGGCCTTCGTGGGTCATTTCGGCGGCAAGCCGGAGATGGTTCTCATCTCTGTCGTAATGAGCGGGGCGCTGTCTGGATTTCTTGTCTTCAATTTCCCACCAGCCAAAATCTTTCTTGGTGATGGCGGTGCTTATCTCATCGGATTCTTTATCGCATCATCCTCTCTGCTCAGCGCCCAGAAGGGTTCAATCTTGGCGTCGCTGCTAGTCGTGATCGTGGCCCTCGGAGTGCCGATTCTGGATACTCTTTTTGCCATCATCCGGCGCGGGCTGCGCGGCATTCCCATCTTCCGCGCTGATGCGGAGCATGTCCACCACCGGCTGGTGCTCATGGGTTTCAGCAAGTCCCGCGCACTCGTGGCGCTGTATTCGGTGAGCCTGGTGCTGAGCTTGCTCGGGATCAGTCTTCTGGCTCGTCGCGGATTGGCTGGACCGATCGTGGCGGCGACCGTTTTTTTACTCGCCCTCTTTGCCGTTCGCTATCTCGGTTACGTCAAAAGCTGGAGACAGCTCCGCGCACAAGTGGACGAGGCGCTCGCTCGACGCCGGGACATGCTCTACTCAAGCGTATACGGACGCGCCACGGAGTGGGAAGCGGAACGCTGTGCCACGGTCGACGAGTTTAAGGTCGAGCTGGTGCATGCGCTGGGTCGCTGCGGGCTTCACCTGAATGCGGTGCAGAACTCAGAATCTCTTCCGCTGCAATTGATCGATGGCTCAACCTGCCTGGTTTACGGCTTGGTGGAAGATGCAACGGTGCGCGAGCGCTGGCTAGCCAAAGCGGATCTCTTTCTTCCAGCGCTGAACCACGCTATCGAACGTTGGAAAATAATTCCCGGATTGAATGTGACGGCGGCGACATCCGAAAACCCAGTTCTAAATCATGCTCCAAAGCAGCAGACGTAAGCAACGCGCGCCGCGTCGCTCCAGAAAGGAGGAGCCCGAGGAAAGCTCGTTTGAAGAAGAAGAGCCGATGTTAACGACGGACCATCGGTCTGTTCCGTCACTTAAACTTTGGAGTGCTCTCGCGGTGGTGGTCGCAGGCTGCGGTTTGTCCGGCAGCAAGTCACCCTGGGCTCTGGGCATTGTCGCGCTGCTCATCGCCTTAAACCTGGCCATCGCTCCCCAGCGAGTGCCCGTTTCCAAGACCATTCTCTGGCCGCTGCTGCTTTTCACCCTGCTTTCGCTCGGCAGCTTTCTCCCGCTTCTTGAATCTTCATGGCCTTGGTGGCGCCAGAGCTTTGCGAATGATTTTGGCATCCATCTCGGCGTGCTGAACTCACCTCAGCCGTGGGTGAGTTTGGAATCATGGATCCTTATTTCCATCGGGCTGATCTGGTTGTGGCACTGCTTGGGCCGGGGCTTCAACGAACCGGAGCGCCGCTGGCTGATCCGCATGCTCACCCTGCTGGTGGCCGTCCTCGCGGGACTGTCCGTCTGGTTCAAGCAGGCAAATATCGCCGTGCCTTTCTGGCGGCATAGCGGGTGGAAAATCGACTACTTCGGACCGTTCCCGAATCGCAACCATATCGGAGCACTTCTGGCCATGGGCGCCGTGCTCGCTTTCGCCATGGTTTACGATGCCTATCGCCGCCGCAGCCCTTGGTGGCCCGCCTACTCCGCAAGCCTGGTTCCCATTCTCTGGGCGCTCTTCAGCAATACTTCGCGCGCCGGGCTCGCGCTTTTCTTTCTCGGCCTGATGGCCTGGATGGCCTTCGCCTCATTCAGCCGACGTTCGGCACGGCGCATGGGAATCGTGACCGCCATGTTGCTGGTGCTCATCGCCGTCGTGCTCATGTTCGGACGACACATTCTGGGTCGCATGAACGCAACCGATGGCCTGCTTCCGGGCGACGTCGACTCGCGCTTCCAGGTGTGGGATGCTTGCGTGGCCATGATTACCACGACTCCATTGCTGGGCGTAGGTCTGGGCTGCTTTGACGCCGTATTCGTATTCCACAAAGATTATTTCGACCCGGTAGCACGCAGCATTCATCCGGAAAGCAGCTGGCTCTGGCTCACCGCCGAAGTCGGTGTGCCGGCCGCCCTGATGCTGGTCGTGGCGCTTTTCAGATACATCGCCCGAACCGGATTATGGCGCAGCAGCTCCGGGAAAAAAGGACGCAAGGATCAACGCATGCGCAATGCCTGCGCCGTGGCCGCCCTCGTTTTGCCGGTGCACAGCCTCGTGGACACGCCGGCCCATCAGCCGGGACTCGTCTGCATCGCCGCGCTCCTCGCCGGTTTGTCATTGCGGCCACGCCGGGCCGCAGGCGACGAACAGCCACGCCTGTCAAATATCCGACTGTTATTTTCCGGAGTCTGCTGCCTCGCGAGCGTCGCCTGGTTCGCCATCGCATTCGAGATTTCCTCGCTGCCCGGCACCAGTTGCGCCAGCATGCTGCAGGATAAAGCGCAGGACTTGATTTACCGTGGCGATCTGGCCGGAGCTCAAATAGTCATGAACCGGGCGATGGATATGACTCCGATGCAATGGAATGGTTACTTTGATCGCGGAGCGCTCTCGCTCGCTCGGGGGCTTCCTCCCGGGACCGCACTCGAAGATTTTGCACGCATGCGCTTTCTCGAGCCCAACATCAGTCTCATCTGCCACGAGGAAGCTATTCTCTGGATGCAATATTATCCCAGCTACGCCCCGGCAGCCTGGCGGGAAGCCATGCGCCGCGAACCTAGACGCGCGGACGACTACTACCGCTGGGCTCTGGAAGCGATGCGGTCGCATCCAGAAATCCGCTCCGCCGTGCGCAGCCTGGCCATCGCCCCCAAGCAAAAACTGAACTACCTCGGCAACTGCAACCCGGAGCAATTCATGGATGCCTATGCGGAATTTCTCGAAATCCAATCCTCGCTGGAACTCCTTTCGGCCTATGATCGACTCCAGTTTTTTTCCATCTGGTATCGAGTGGGAGATCGCAAGGAACTCCTCGAACGTCTGGAGCACGACGACAATTGGCGCTCTGATGGCTGGCCAGTGCTTGCCCAGGATCGGGCGAGCCGAAAGGACTTTCAAGGTGCCTGTCAGCTAGCCTTGGAAAATTTGCCCGCCCCCTCAAAAACCATCGGCATGCGGACTGATGATATCGTCACTTTGATGCGCGACTT
>JAIOQF010000026.1 GCA_021413535.1 Verrucomicrobiota bacterium | reverse complement strand
GCCCAGAAGGTGTCTGGCGAATTAATTGATTCCGCGTGCAGCTTTTTGTAATCATCCATGCTGCTGATGCGGGCCTTGGCCTGAAATTCGGCGGATGGCGGGAAGACGCGGTTTTCGATCTGGAGTGATTTGAAGTCGGTGCTCATGGGTGTGTGACGAATGGGATGCGGGGGGTGATTGTGGGAAAAAACGGGGTGCGAGTCAATGACAGAGTAGCGGAAGGCAAGAGGCACAAGGCAAGAGGTAGAAGAATCAGAGTCACCGACGCGCTGGGCACTGTTCTTAACGACGGACTTTCTTGCGCCTCTTGCCTCTTGCCTCTTGCCTCTTGCCTTGTGCCTTCTGCCTTGTAGCTTGAATCGGGTCGGCCGGGGGCTGTCGCTGCCATTTGTCGCAAGGCGTTTGGGAGAGGAAAGTCCGGACACCACAAGGCAGCGTGCCGCTCGCAAGGGTGGGGGCTGGCGTCGCAAGCCGCCGGTCACGGAAAGTGTCACAGAAAATATACCACCGTGCGGAGCAATCCGTGCGGCCAGGGTGAAAAGGCGAGGCAAGAGCTCACCGCTCCAACCGCAAGGAAGGAGGCAGGACAAACCCCACGCGGTGCAAGACAGAACAGAGGAAAGGCCCGCCTGGCCGCAATCCCGCGCAAGCGGGAGGAACCCCTCGGGTATTAGTCGCACTCCGCGCAAGCGGGGCTCGCGGGTCGCAAGATCCGCGTCGAGAGAAATGACCGCCACACCGCCAGCAATGGCGGGGCACAGAATCCGGCTTACACCGGCCGACCCACTCTCTCGCATGAAACGACAAACCTAAAATCCGCATTTGGCCGTGCGGTCTGGCGTGCTAGGGATGATCATGCAAAAGCTTTTTGTCGCCACCGGCAATCGACACAAGACGAAGGAAATTCGCGCCATGCTTGGCGACGGCTGGAAGATCGAAGACCTCAGCAGTCATCCTCATCTCCCGCAACCCGAGGAGACGGGTGCGATCTTCGCAGAAAACGCCGCCATCAAAGCTGTGGCTGCGAGTCAGGCCTTGCCCGGAATGCTTGTTCTTTCAGACGATTCCGGCTTGGAAGTGGATGCGCTGGGCGGCGCTCCCGGTGTGATCTCCGCGCGCTATGCTGGCGTTGGTGCAGGCGACGCGGACAATCGCAACAAGCTGAAAGACGAGCTGGCCCAGCTCTCGCGACAGGGAGCCGCACAACCTTTCACAGGCCGCTTTCGCTGCTGCATGTGTCTGGCCAGGGATGGCGCGGTGCTGGGTGTGTTCGATGGTGCCGTGGAAGGCCGCTTACTTTTGGAGGAGGAGGGTGCGGGCGGCTTCGGCTATGACGTGCTGTTTGTTCCTGATGGCTTCAATAATAGTTTTGGCACCTTGCCTGCCGAAACCAAAAATCAGCTGAGCCATCGCGCCCGCGCCCTGGCCAAGGTGGCGGCGTGGCTTGCTGCCAATCAGCATAATGATTGAATCGTTTTCCCTTTGAAGATTGCTCGTTCGTCTGTTTCATCACCCCACCATGCTCGACTCCGATTCCAAAACCTTCCTGCTTGATTATCTGAACACACCCAGCCCCACCGGTTTCGAGTGGCGCGGGCAGAAAAAATGGGTCAGCTATGCTCGGCAGTTTTCTGATCGAGTAGAGAATGACGCCTATGGCACGGCCTGGGCCACTTTGGAAGGGTCGGCAAAAAAACCAAAGCGCATCATGCTGGAGGCCCATGCCGACGAGATCGGATTCATGGTGAAGACGATCACGAAGGAAGGTTTCCTCAACCTCGACCGCGTCGGCGGCAGTGATGTCGCCACGGCGCGCGGCCGCCGTCTGGATATCCTGGGAGACAAGGGCGTCGTGCGCGGCATTATCGGAAACACGGCAATTCACATTCGCGACCGGGAGAACGAAAAAGCGCCACAGGTGCATGAACTTCACGTCGATATCGGCGCGAAAAATGAAAAGGAAGTCGCCGCCGCCGGCGTGCGCGTGGGCCACGCTGCGGTGTATGCCGACGCTGCGGAACTGCTCGGGAAAGATCTTCTGCTGGGCCGCGCCTTGGACAACCGCATGGGCGGATTCATCATCGCCCAAGTCATGAAGCGGCTTCACGCGCGCAAGTCGCGCATTTCTAGCACCGTCATCGCGGTGAACGCTGTTCAAGAGGAGATCGGCGGTCACGGCGCGAAGATGGTGACGCACCGGCTCATGCCCGATGTGGCCATATGCCTCGATGTGACGCACGCCACGGACACGCCCGGCATCGACAAAGCCAAGCACGGTTCCGTCAAGCTCGGCGAAGGGCCGAGCATCACCCACGGCACCTGCAATCATCCGAAGGTCGTCGAACGGCTGATGCACGCTGCGGATAAATCAAAGATCAAACTCCAGCACGAATCGTCTTCGCGCTACAGCGGCACCGACACCGACGAAATATTCCGCGTGCAGCACGGCATCCCAAGCGGCTTGATCTCGCTGCCGCTTCGTTACATGCACTCCGTTGTCGAGATGGCCAGCCTCAAGGATGTGGAACAGGTCATTCAGGTGCTGCTCGCGTTTGTTGAGAGCGTGAAGCCGGACGACGAGTTTATGGTGAAACTCTGAGTCGCAACAAGCCACGGCATGAATTGCGCCATGTTCATTGGCGGCAACACACGCCTCAACCCGGCTCGATCTCTTTAGTATTCGGATCCGCACTCCAGATGCGATAGCGCACTTCAACACCTTCGGGCGCGTAAACCACGATGGGTAATTTGCTATTGTAACGGATGAGATGGGGTTCGCCGCCAATCGTGATGAACCGGTTTACCTTCGGCGCATTTGGATCAACCCCCATCAGCGTGCCTGCCATCGGCCCCAGTTTGCTGACGTTATAGCGTGGGTAGCCCCAGCCTTCGATAGTTTCCTCTACGATTTTGCCACCGAAAAAGTAATTGTTCACTGCATCCACTTGGACTGTCTTACCGATGATGAGTTCCACCTTGAATGCGTATTCGTCTTTCTGTAGTGGAAGCTGCAGCACATGGCGAATCATGCCCTCGTTAGCGGGTGGGAATGCCTTCATGTCGTCCGCGCCATGGACGGAGAACAGGGTTAATAAAAAAACAAGGCTGGGGATTGAAGCGGTTTTCATGATTGAAGTTTCATTGAGTTTGCTGAGTCAATAACACAATTCATTGTCGATAAAAGTCAATCCAGCGCAATGTCATTCCGCGCTTGGCTGCGCAGAGTAGAGCGGGTGGTAGGGTGATTTCAAAATACCCGCCCTTTTCTGGAACGGGCAGGCGATCGATTTCATTGCCCTGCCCGTCTAACATCCGAATGTTAACCCAGAGCGGATCGTTCTTGTCCGCTTCCCTCTTTTTGTCTGACTCCTCGATTTCCAGCAGTCTCATGTGACCACTTTGACTAACGACGGATCCAGAGAGGGTAACTTTACCATTGGACATCCGAAGACTCTCCAGCCCGCTCAAATGCAAACGGACAATCACCGACTTGGGCCAGACACCCAATTTCGGCGTGATGCTGACGCCGCCGAGCCCCCGCGCATCATGGATGTCGAATATGACTGCTTCCTTTTGTGACGATGTTTTGATAGAGCCTTCACGAACCGTTTCACCGGGTTTAAGACTCTCAAACATAAATTCAAGCGGCTCTACGGCACCGGCAAGCTGCGCAGCCATTAAAAAAGAGAAGGCCGCAAGAATCGATTTCATGAAATGAGCGGAGTTCCCACGGATGGCTTGAATCTCACGGCACTCGAGTGCAAATTTGCGTCTGAGATAACATGGTTTGCACAGTGGGACAAGCGCGCCATGTTTCTATTCCAATCATGCACTTCCGCCATTCGAATGCCGATCTCTTCATCCCCGATCAAATGGATCCCGTGCAGGCTTTTGGGCGGGTGACCCATCTCGGGATCGTCTCGCATCAGGATGATTTGGAAATCGCCGCCTATCACGGTATTGCCGAATGTTTTCGCAGCGACCACCATTGGTTCGGTGGCGTGGTGGTTACCAACGGATCCGGCAGTCCTCGCAAGGGCGCCTATGAGAAATACACCGACGAGCAGATGCAGGACGTGCGCAAGCTGGAGCAGCGCAAAGCTGCATTCGTCGGTGAATACAGCGTCATGGTTCAACTCGGCTATCCCAGTGACGATCTGAAAAATTCACGCAAGGCAGACGTGAGCGCGGATATTTTGAGCATTCTCACGGCGACGCGGCCTGAGTTTGTTTACCTGCACAATCCAGCCGACCGTCACGACACGCATGTGGCAACTTTTCTGCGCTGCCTCGAAGCCCTGCGCGCCATGCCGGTGGAACATCGGCCGAAAAAAGTCTATGGCTGCGAAGTGTGGCGCAAGCTCGACTGGCTGCTCGCGGAGGACAAGGAGATGCTTAAGGTGGACAACTTTCCGCATCTCATCAGTGCTCTACTCGCCGTGTTCGACTCCCAGATCAGTGGCGGCAAACGTTACGATCTCGCCGAAGAAGGACTGCGCCGGGCGAATGCGACTTACTTTGATTCCCACACCACGGACAGCACCAGCCTGCTTACGTTCGCCATGGATCTAACGCCATTGATTCAAAACGATGAATTGAGCGTCGAGGAGTTCACCTTGGGCTTCATCGACCGTTTGAAGAATGATGTGCGTGACCGGTTGAGGAAGTTTCAATAGCCGTCAAATCTGGCAACAGCAGCTACGGATTGAAGAGTGAATTGTAGAGCAAGAAAGCGCTCGCCCAAATATTTGGAAATTTTATGTGCGAGCACCGGCAATGTTACTATGGGCGCAGCATTTTATGAGCGGGTATTGTTTGCTCGTATAAGATAGGGAACAGAAAACCAAGAGGACAGTGAAGAAACTATTCATGCGATCAGCCCTTGGTGATTTGTGTCCCATGGAGGACACGGAGAGCAATAAAGATAACGATGAAAGGCTATCTGGCTGCAACCTGACTATTTCTGGCTGCGGGGATGTTCCGTCTCCACGGGAAAGGGATGTGTCTTCGGAACTGGGTTCACCACAATTTCGTCGATAAACAGCCATGGACTCTCGGTGACAAGCTTGATTTTTATGTATCGGCCATTCGCCTTGTTGGTTTCAGCAAGTAACAGCAATGGCTGACGTTTAAGTTCTACGGGCTTCTGTCTTCTCACATGGGCCGAGTAACCAACCTTGAATGATTTGCCGGCAACGTCTTCGAATTTGGTGCTGTCGTCGGAAACGAAAATGGTCGTCTGCTTGGGAATGATGGCTCCGAGTGCTGGATCAACCAGGATACTGGCGGCAACGCTGCTCACATTTTGCGTATTGCCGAGATCAATCACAAATTCTACTCCATCTGGCGTCGAGGCAAAACCGAGCCACTGTTTATCGGGTTGATCGATGGCGCCGTATTTACCATCCACCAGCGAAGTTAATCCTGATTTTTCATCAGCGTATTTTGCATCAGGCTTGGTGCCGGTGATGACCTTGTTAACAGCAGAGTGGGTCTTGATGTTTGCGGTCGAATCAAAAAAGACCGCATCAAAAAACCGGTCATCCAACTTCAATTGCGGGTCGATGATCTTGCAAGCCTTGCGAGCAAAGCGCTGTCCCAGCACACGGTAGCCAGCTGGGGGAAAGTGACCTGAATCTAACTCAAAGCCACCCCAAGGATTCACCCCTTTATTCAAGTCGTCGGTATCGACCCAGGCGCCATTTTCATGGGCCTCGCCCACCTTTGCCTCCGTAGCGCGCACGATGTCACCATCGACAATCCCTTTGCTCGGCAGCCAATAATCATTAATTCTGCCAATGACATAATTAATCTTTTGCAGATCGAGATCCTTTTTGAACTGGTCAAGGATTCCGTAGAAGCTTTGTTCGTAAATCTTTCCCCAACCGCCTTCCGCATCCGCTTCGCCCTGCATCCAGATAAACGTCACCGAAGCGATTTTCTGGTCTTTTATCTTATTTTTCACCATTTGAAGCAGTTGATCATACAGCTGCCCATTGGTGCTGGTGTCGACCGGCTTGGAATCTGCCGGAGGGGCCCAAAGCTTATACCATTGTCGAATTGGCTGGCTGGGTTTGCCGTATATCACCACAAGAACATTGTCTTTACCAAAGACCTGCGAAACTGATTCCGTAAATGCGCCGGGCAACGGTTCGCGCATGTTTGACTGTCCTGAGAGAATAAAGAGGTGCTTGCCCGTGGCTGAGGATTCCTCCGCAGCCATCAGCGTGCCGCATAGGAGTATTACCATGCTCCAAATCGCACGCCAAAGTTGCCATTGTTTTTTCATATTTATTGTTTCCGCTTCCATTAGGTATTTCTACTTTGTATTCAGCAGTTTCATCATTCCCTGCCCCATCGCCTCGCCCATCAGCCAGTAGGACTCGCCATTGCCGTTCCAGTGGATTCCTTGATTGTTCCCGCCAAACTGCTCCTGTGACCGCCAGAAATCGCGCGACTCGACAGTGGCCACGGTGCCCTTGAATTCCGACCGGAGGGGCACGGCCAATTGGGCGTCAATGACTTTGAGTTGATTCTCATAACCTTTGGGTGCCGCTCCAGTCTTCGCATCCTTGGGATCTCGACCGCCGAAACCCGTCACTGCAATAACCGCCTTCATGCCGGGCGCGTTGAATTCTTTACGCAGATCCTTGATGAGATTCGCGAGGTTTTGTTCATACTCCGCCGAGAACTCGGGTGTGCAATCATGCTCCCCCTGGTTCCAGAAGAATCCGGCAATTTCATAGCCGGTTTCCTTCTGATAACCCGGAACAATTTCCGGCAGATGCTCGATCGCCTCTTTGAGGGCCTTGACCACCAGCGGGTATTTGTCGCCCAGCGCTCCACCCGAACTCGGGGGACGGAAATTTACTGCCAGATTATTGGCGCCGAAAGCAATCTTCACCAGCAGCACCGGTTCATCGTGGAAGCCGCCCAAAACATGGCCGATCCCCAATTCTGGACCAAATCCCTTGTTGCGAAAACCCCCGTAGCCAGGCCCCAACCCACCGTGTTTTCCGTGTTCCTCTTTACCGTCATGCGGCCAGTCGCCCATGGTGATGAAGACGTCGTCGCGCACCGTCCAAGTGCGGCCTTTCTTCCCATCATCCTTGTAGAGGAATTTGTATTTCTCCACGTTCTGCGGTTCCATGATGAAGCGGACCAACGACGCTTTCTGATCGGCGGCCGGCGTTTTCAACGTCAGATCTCCCAAGTTTCCCCGTCCGGTCATATTGGACTGGCCGGAGAGAAGATAGATCTTGACGGGTTTAGGGGCCGCACCAGCAAAGGCGGTGAGCGCCAGCAACGAAAGAACTGCGAATAATGATTTCAGATACATAATTTTGATTTCCTTTGTTTGTTTATTTCTTTAACAACTCCACCATGGCCCGACCCATCGCCTCGCCGACGTCCATATAGACTTCAGCTTTGCCGCCGTAGTGACCGTTACCGCTGCCACCCTGTGCCATGTCATGGGTGTAGACGGTCGCAACGTTGCCTTTGAACTCGGGATATTTGCCCGCGGTGCCGTCTACAGCGAGTTGTGCTTCGAGGATCGTGCCGCCGTTGCCGCCGCTGCCTTTTACGGATTCACCCATCGTGCCGAGCACAAATTTAGCATTCGGAGCAGTAAAATCCTTGCGCAAGGCCTTGATTAACTGGACAAGATTTTTCTCATAGTGAG
>JAIOQF010000334.1 GCA_021413535.1 Verrucomicrobiota bacterium | reverse complement strand
CTGGGTGGTGCTGAGAAGATCTTTGAAGAAGGGATCGAGCATCAAGGTCACCAGCGTGGGATTGCTCCGGTAGGCTTCGGTGATGCGGTTGAGGAATTTCGCACGGATGATGCAACCACCGCGCCAGATGGCGGCGATGCGGCCGAGATCGAGACCCCAATTTTTCTTTTCGCCCATGGTTTTAATAAGATCGAGACCCTGGGCATAGCTGATGATCTTTGATGCATAGAGAGCATCATGGACTTTTTTCACAAGGTCGGCCTTGGCGGTGGTGATGTTCACCTTGGGGCCGGTGAGCTGGGTGCTGGCGGCGACACGCTGCTTCTTTTGTGAGGACAAAATGCGGGCTTCAACGGCAGCGTTGATGGTGCTGATGACCACGGCGTTTTCTGCGGCGTTGAGCAGCGTCCATTGACCGGTGCCTTTCTGGCCGGCTTTGTCGACGATGAGTTCGACCACAGACTTGCCAGTCTCGGGATCTTTTTGTTCCAGGGCCTTGCCAGTGATTTGGATGAGGTAGCTTTGGAGGTCGCCTTCGTTCCAGTCATTGAAGATTTTCGCCATCTCGTCGGTGGTGAAACCGGCTTGCTTGAAGATGTTGTAGGCTTCGCAGATGAGCTGCATGTCGCCATACTCGATGCCGTTATGGATCATCTTCACGTAGTGGCCTGCACCGCCGGGGCCGATGTGAATGACGCAGGGTTCGCCATCGACCTTGGCCGCGATGCTTTCGAAGATGGGCTTCATCACTTCCCAGGTCGATGCAGGGCCACCGGGCATGATGCTCGGACCTTTGCGCGCGCCTTCTTCACCGCCGCTGACACCTGCGCCGATGAAGCGGAGGCCTTTGCCCGCAAGATAGGCATCGCGGCGTTCGGTGTCGGTGTAAAGCGAGTTGCCGCCGTCGATGATAATATCGTCTTTATCGAGCAGGGGAATGAGCTGTTCGATCACCGCATCAACTGGCGCGCCGGCCTTCACCATGATTTGAATCTTGCGCGGTGTGGCCAGGCTCTGGACGAAATCTTCGAGGGTCTTTGCACCGATGAGCTGCTTGCCGGGATGCTTCGCGATGAATTCATCGGTGGTGGCGGTGGTGCGGTTATAGACGCTGACCTGGAAGCCGCGGCTTTCCACGTTTAAGACAAGGTTCTGGCCCATGACGGCCAGGCCGATCAATCCGAAGTCACTTTTTTTGCTCATGTTCAAATATTGTTGTCGAGGTTGGACCGCTAGCATCGCAAAGCGGACGTTTAACTAGCCGTATGATCTCCGAAGGCAACGGGAAATTGTTCATGCCTTGCATGATTCATCTGGTGAAACCGAGCTGGCACGGACAAGGGCGTCAGTGCAAAGGGCAAGCTTGATGTTTGTCGCGGGCCGCGCATGACTGTGTTTATCATGAGTTTTCACTACCTGCTTTCCAACGACCCTATTGAACCCTCCGTAGCGACATTCGCGGATGACGAAGGCGCGGAGTGCCAGTTCCTGGGCACGGTGCGCGGTGAAGAAGATGGCAAGACGATTATTGGAATCGAATACAGCGCCTATCGGCCGATGGCGGATGTTGAGTTGGCGAGGATTTGCCAACACGCGCAGAGCGAGCACGGGCCGCATCGGGTGGAGATGCAACACCGACTGGGCTTCGTGTCCGTGCGGGAAGCGAGCATCATCATTCGCGTGAAGACGAAGCACAGCGCGCTGTCGTTTGAATTATGCCGTTGGTATTTGAAGGAAATTAAGACCAGCGTGCCGATCTGGAAAAAACCAGTTTTTGCGAACTAAATATTTTTGCGCTTTTTGGAGAACAGTGTCACGAAGCTCCAAATCATGCTGCCGACATAGATCGTTGTGAGCAGGGTGAGCACCGCGCCGGTGATGACGCTGATCTTCCAGTTGGCTACGGTGAAGATGCGCAGCTCAGACTGGGTTTCGTCTTGCAAAAAATCACGCGCCCGGCGTCGCACTTCGTCGATATTTGCTGGTGACACGGGAACTTCTACGGAGGTGAAACGACCTTGGATTACCAGCCAACTCATGCTCTCGCTGCGTGTTTCTGGGCGCATTGGATCGTTCACTGGGCCGGAGCGGGTCGTCTTGCTCTGGGTTCCCGCCTGGTATTGATCATCCACACCCTTGACCTGCTCTACGGTTTCAGTGAGGAAGGGAATGATGAAGAAAACCTTGCGCGTTACGATGGCGGATATGGTATCGCCCGTGCGGGTGAAAGTCGTGCTCGCCACTGGCATAATGCACATGACCACAACAGGCAGGGCGACGCAGAGTCCGAAGGTGATGATGTGAGTAAAAATGCGATGGAGCAGCGAGGGCTTTTGCTGGGGCATGGCATGCTGTGACAGCAGAGACCAGGAGGGGCAAGTTGGCTTTTCAGCAGAATCTACTGTTCCCGTTTGATCGTGCGGCGCTTCTGGCATACGTCGTCTTGCACATGAACCTGCCGAACAAGCTTACCGTTGCCCGCCTGCTACTTACGGTGCTGTTTGTTCTCCTGTTTTATCTACCGTTCGCCAATCGGGTTTCGTGTGCGCTCCTGGTTTTTCTCATCGCTTCGTTCACTGACTATTTGGATGGCGAGATCGCTCGGCGCAGAAATTTAGTTACGGATTTTGGCAAGCTGATGGATCCACTGGCCGACAAGATATTGATGGCTGCCGCGCTGGTGATGCTGGTCGCGGAGCCCCGGGAGCCACTGCGGCTTCCTGCCTGGTCGGTGATCGTGGTGCTGGCGCGGGAATTCTTTGTCACCGGCATCCGGATGCTGGCGCTGAACAAGGGTGCCGTGGTGGCTGCGGAGAAGCTGGGCAAGCACAAGACACTCTGGCAGATGCTCACGGTGATCTATTTCATGGCGGCGCGTGCCAGTGCTGAGCCTGCCGGACCGGGCGGCGGGGAACCGATGATGCAGTGGGCGGCGAGTGCATTTG
>JAIOQF010000376.1 GCA_021413535.1 Verrucomicrobiota bacterium | reverse complement strand
GTGCCGCTCAAGCTGCACGAAGAAAAGCTCGATGATCTCGTCTGCAAACTCCTCAACATCCAGACTCCGCAGCCGGACCTGACCCGCTGGCGGCAGTTCGTCCAGCGCGTCATCAGCCCCATCCAGCATGTGCGCATTGGCGTGGTCGGAAAATACATCGAGCTTCAGGACGCCTATAAAAGCATCTACGAAGCCCTGGTTCATGCCGGTGCTTCGCATGACACAAAGATCGACATCGTGAAACTCGACGCCGAGCACATTGAAAAAGAAGGTGCGGCACGCCATCTCGCCGGACTGCAAGGCATCCTCGTTCCCGGCGGCTTCGGTGACCGAGGCATCGAAGGCAAGATCGAAGCCTGCCGCTATGCGCGAGAGCAACACATCCCCTATTTCGGCATCTGCCTCGGCATGCAGATCGCCATCATCGAGTTTGCCCGCAACGTCTGCAAACTGGATGGCGCCAACAGCACCGAATTCGACAAGACCACGCCGCATCCCGTCGTCAGCCTGCTGGAAGAACAGCGGCATGTCACCACGGTCGGCGGCTCGATGCGTCTCGGCTCCTGGGTCACTGACCTCGTCGCTGGCACCAAGGCTTTCGAGCTGTATCACAGCGCGACCATCACCGAACGTCACCGCCATCGCTACGAATTCAATGCCGCTTACAAGACTCAGATGGAAGAAGCCGGCCTCGTCATCGGCGGCATGTCACCCGACGGCCTGCTTGCCGAGATGATCGAGCTGCGCGACCACCCCTTCTTCGTCGCCTGCCAGTTCCATCCGGAATTCCTCTCCAAGCCGAATCATCCGCATCAGATATTCCATGGTTTCGTCAAGGCCGCGCTGCAGCAGCATTTGAAGAAGTGATCAGGGAAGTTCTTTTTTAAAGTGGTCCGCACAGTCCTCTGTGCGGGAATGGCAGGCCGCACAGAGGACTATGGGCACCACTTTTCACAATCCCTGCGGCACCTGAATCGTAAACACGGTCTCCACACCAGGCGTGCTCCGCAGGGTGATCGTTCCCTTGTGCGCTTCCACGGCGCGCCGGACGATGGAAAGCCCCAGTCCGGTGCCTTTGATTTCCCGGCTGCCTTCGGATCGCATCACTCGATAAAAACGCTTGAAGACAAATGGCAGATCCGCCTGGGGAATGCCCACGCCATTGTCCCGAATCTCAATCTGCATGGTCTGGCCAGTCGACTTCAATGCAATCTGCACCATCAATCCGCGCGCCAGGTTTTCCTTGAGCGCGTTCTGCACGAGATTGAATAAAATCTGGTCCCAGTAAAAACGGTCGCCACAGAGTCGAGCATCAAATTTAGGCGGAACCACCACCTGCACTTCCGCGCCTTTGGCGGTGATGACTGGACTCAGGCGATGCACGACATCATTCGCGCACTCCAGCAAATCAAACTCCTCCATGCGGAGAGATTCGTCCTGACCAGATTCCATCCGGCTGATCACCAGCAGATCTTCCACGATCTGCCCGAGCCTGTCGCCGTGCTTCTTCATCACCGCGAATGCGCGTTGAATCTCCTGCGGATCCTCAATCTGATGTTCGATGAGGTTCTCCAGATAACCGATGATGATGGAAAGCGGGGTGCGCAGTTCATGCGAAGCGTTCGCCACAAAATCCTTGCGAATTTTCTCCAGCGTATGCTTCGCTGTTTCGTCACGCAGAATCAGCAGCAGATCGCCTTCCGCGGCCTGGGATCGCTCGCTCTGCAGCGGCAGCGCCAGCACGTCATAAATGCGGTCCTCCGGTGGCGCGGAGTCCGAAACGTGGTTGATCGAAATTTCCCCGGACTGCCTTTTCCCTTCGGAAACAGCCTTTTCCACCAGTTCCAAAATCCGAGTGTGCGGAATGCACTCGACCAGCTTGCGTCCCACGGGTTCGTTGACCGGTGGAAAAAAATGTTGCGCTCCGAGGTTCACAAAAAGAACGCGCATGTCAGCGCCAAGAATAAACAACCCGTCCTCCAGGCCGTCAGCCAGACGGTGCAACAGCTCTGCCCGACGGAGGGTGCGGCGGAGAAAGTCCGACTCCTGGACCCGGCGATGGTCGTTTTCTTCCTGGGCGCGCCGGGAGGCCTGACGTTCCCGTCGCCACAATTCGATCAACACCGCGATGGCGGCGAGACAGATGATGAGCAGGAACGGCATCGCGTA
>JAIOQF010000375.1 GCA_021413535.1 Verrucomicrobiota bacterium | reverse complement strand
GACATCTTTGTTCCCAATGATCGGCAGAGGGCTGCCGACCCACTTTTGGACTGCGTGGGAAGCTCCCAGCGCCACACCGCTTTGGCCGAAGCGGTGTAAATAATTTCACGGCCGCATTCCGTGACGTTTCATCCGGTTCGTTGTGCGCGCTTCAGCGCGTCGGGGACTTCGCCGTGGTGAACGCGCTGAAGCGCGCACAACAAACGAAGCAGGGAATTCCGGCTGCACTATAACTTAAAACGCTCTATAAAACAAAAACAGACAGGATGAACAGGCTATCCAGGATTGGGAGAGCGTGAGCAACGTAAAAAAATCTCTCACCTTTCAGGTGAACAGGTGCATCTTCTTAACACCTTCCTGTTTATCGTGTTCATCCAGTCCAAAAACCTCGCTCCCGGCCTCACGCGCATCGGCTTCGGCCTGGCCAAGATCATCCTGCTAGCCGCCCCCCTCGGCGTCATCGCCAACGGTGCGTTCAGCGCAGGCACAGGATCACTGACCACAATCACAGCCTGGATCGGCGTCACCGCCTTCGCCTTTCAAATCGCCTTCATCTTCTCTGGCGTCTCCGACATCGCCACCGGACTGGCCTGCGCGCTGGGCTTTCATCTCCCGCATCATTTCGACTCGCCCTATCAAGGCACCAGCATCACGGATTTCTGGCGACGCTGGAGCATCCCCGGCATCGCGCACCACTGCGTGAACTTGCTGCTGACCCTGATCATCGGCGCGCTGTGGCTCGGCCCGCGATGGAGCCTCCTCGTCTGGCTCGCGCTCCACGGTGGCGTGATGGCGCTGGAACGATGGATGGAAAAGTTCACCGCCAATGTTAGCGCGCCGCAGATCCTGCGCATCGCGTTCACCTTTTTCATTCTGCTCGTCACCTGGGTTTTCTTCCGCGCGGACAGCCTCGCTGCGGCCGCGCAATATTTAGGCGTGATGTTCGGCGGCGGCACGCAGCAGCCGACGGCACTGCTGCTGCAAAGCGAACTCACCAGCGGATTCAATGTGCTCCAGCTTTTAATTGCGTCCGTGATTGTCTGGTTTCTGCCGAACACGCAAAACATTCTCCGCCGCTTCACCTGGTGGAAGGCGCTGCTCGGCTTGATTCTTTTCATCGCCGCCGTCGTCCCTCGGAAGACGGTGCAAGACTGGCTGACGCACGAAGCGGAACAGGGCAATCGCCAAGTTTACATCGGCTACAACAAGATGCTCTTTTATCAGCCTGATCTCGATGCGCTCACCGGCCGCGGCCCGCACGAGGCGAGAGATGTCATCATCAAGTTTGCCGCGCAGCTCAAGGAGCGGGGCGTTGCATTGCTCATCGTGCCCGTGCCGTCCAAGCCCATGATTTATCCAGAGCTGGTAATCGGAGACACCCGGCATGACTGGATGACACATCCCGATGCGCCTGCGTTTTATCAAGCGCTGCGAACGCAAGGCATCAACGTGCTGGATCTCACCGCGGACTTCGCCAAACTGCGCGACCGGCGACGGCATGTGTTTGAAGACGCACCGGATTCAAAGGACAAGACCGCCGTGGCCCAGGCGAAGTCGCAAGCCAGGGAACTCACCAAGACGTTCCTGAAACAGGACACGCACTGGACGCCGGAAGCGATGCGATTCACCGCAGATAAAGTCGCCGCCTATGTGAAATTGAAATTTCCGCAGACCGTGCAGCCGCAATTTAAAATGATCAGGGCGGTGGACAGCGTGGAACGCAAGAGCACCGGCGATCTGGTGGAACTCCTCGACCTTGATCATGCCACGCCAAGCTTCGCCGCCGAGCGCGTGCTGCTTCAAGTTGTCGGCGAAGGCACCGAGGACCGGGACTCGCCCGTCGTGCTGTTGGGTGACAGCTTCGTGAATATCTATGACGATCCCGCACTGGGATTTGAGAATCCCGCGAAACCCAAGGAACGAATCAGCGCG
The DNA here is from genome assembly GCA_021413535.1 of Verrucomicrobiota bacterium. Lineage (GTDB taxonomy): Bacteria > Verrucomicrobiota > Verrucomicrobiia > Verrucomicrobiales > Verrucomicrobiaceae > VFKE01. Next base: position 3,720 of record JAIOQF010000375.1, on the reverse strand, counting down.
GGATTTGCCCAGACGCTGGCGCAGCGTCTTCAGCAGCCCCTCGACGTGATCGCCATCAACGGCAGCGGCTCCATCGGTGTGCGAAAAGCGCTCGCCGCGCGTCCGGACCATGAAATACGCACGAAGAAGCTCGTGATCTGGGTGATGGCCGCGCGGGATTTGCTGTTATCGAAAGACGCCGCACGCGCTGCTGGCGTCGAGTGGACCGATGTCACATTCAAGCCGTAAGGCGGCGGAAGAAGACGTGAGCAGCTCCATTTTGGACTGCGGCGGGAAGCTCTTAGCGCCACGCCGCTTTCGAGATGTGAGTTACGTTGCTCAGGGAGCCTGCGAAAGCGGTGTCGCGCCGGAGGCTTGCCACCGCAGTCAAAAAAATTTCACTTACCGAAACTCACTCCTCAAAGCTCGCATCCATTTTCGCCGCCATCAACTCGCGCACAGCTTGAATGGGATTGCCGCTGCGCATCAGCATCTCTCCCACCAGCAGTGCGTCGACTCCACCGGCAGCCAGACGGCGGGCATCTTCCACTGACCTGATGCCGCTCTCGCTGACGAGGATGATGTCATCCGGAACTTCCTCAATCAGCGCCTCGGTGGCCGCCAAATCCACTGTGAACGATTTCAGGTTGCGATTATTGATGCCGATGATGCGGACATCAGTTTCCAAGGCGCGGTCGAGTTCAGGAAGATCATGCACCTCCATGAGCACATCGAGCTGGAAGCCGTGGGCCACTTCCAGCAAATGCTCCAGCGTGGGCTGATCCAGCGCGGCGACGATGAGCAAAATGGCATCCGCCCCGGCTACGACGGCTTCGAAAATTTGAGCCTCGTGAATAATGAAGTCCTTGCGCAAGACCGGCACGCCGACTTCCGCGCGGATCGTGGTGAGATACTCCAGCCTGCCCTGAAAATATTTTTCATCGGTGAGGACGGAGATGGCGCTGGCTCCGCCCTTCTCGTAGGCGCGGGCGATGGTGAGATAATCGAAGTCAGGCTGAATCACCCCGGCTGATGGCGAGGCTTTCTTGATTTCGGCAATGAGACCAAGCTTCGATTCATCGGCCCGCAGGGCGTCGGCCATCGACCGAAAATCATTCCGTGCCGCAGCAGCCACGCGCAATTTTTCCGCACGCGGGAGCAGGCGTTGCAGTTCGGTATGCTTGTGGGCGATGATTTCGTCGAGCTTGTTCATGAGGGAGGGCGAGGACCCTAGCAAAGTTTTCGCCACTTTCGACTTGAAAGAAGGCGTATCTCCTTCAAAGTCTGCAGACCTGTTTTTGCGGGTGTAGCTCAGTGGTAGAGCACTTCGTTGCCAACGAAGATGTCGCGCGTTCGAATCGCGTCACCCGCTCCAATTCCCAACTTTGGAAAATTGGAACACCGGAAAAATTTCTCAGGCGTGCAGGCTCCGGTTTTTTGTAGCGTGATCACGGATTCAGACTGCCCGCGAAAAATCGCGAAATAAGCAAAAGCTGACGTGAACTGCTTCACGTTGCGGCGCGATCCAGGCGATCAGTTTAAACGCCTTCATTTGTTACGCGTGTTTAGCGGGCTTCAAATCCAGACTTTGGATTGAGCACCATTCCAGTCTTTTTCTGGAAATGCGGTGGTGGAGCATAGCGGGTTCGAACCGCTGACCTCCTGCATGCCATGCAGGCGCTCTACCAACTGAGCTAATGCCCCTAACGCTTGGGGAGCGTGAAGAATAGCCAAGGCTGACGCAGTGACAAGCAATTTCTCCCCGCATCAATGCAAAAAAGCCCGCCTTGCTTTCGCAGGACGGGCTTTTGAATAAATGACGCGGCGTTGATTATTTCGTCTTCGTCTTCGTCTTGGTGCCGCTGGTCCCGCTGGTGCCAGTTGTTGGGCGGACGGCCGTGGCGGCTGGTGTCGCGCTTTCAGTCGCACCGGCCTTGTCTTTCACCTGCTTGACGTAGGCGGCGATCTCATCGTTCATCGACTTGATCTGGGCTTCGGCCATCTTCTTCTGGGTGGGATCGACTTTCGCTTCAGCTTGAGCAAGGGCCTCAGAGGCAATCTTGTTTTTGCCGCCGGTGATGTCATCAGCCATCTTGAAGAAGACATAGGCGCGTTGCCAGTCTGGCTTGGGTGCATCGCCTTTCGGAACAAACACCCCGCGAGCGAACAAGCTTCCAAGCCGGAGATAGGCCTCAAGGCCGATGGCATCGGACTGAGATGAATCGCGCGGAGGAGTAGCTTCTTTTGCGGCGGCATTGAGAACCGCTGCGCCGTTGTAGGCTTTTTTATAGTAGTCGGCGGCGATGTGAAATGGATTCTCTTTGTCCGTGAGACCGGACTCGATCACCACACCGTATCTGAGCGAGCCTTCGGGAAGTCCGGCGGCGGCGCTGCGGGCATACCAGCCGGCAGCGGCGACCGGATCCTTGATCGTGCCGGCACCGTTGATATAACTGTCGCCGATTTTTTGCATGGCCACATTCACACCTTCCTGGGCAGCCTGCATGTAGTAGGCGAAGGCTTTTTGGATGTCCTTGTCAACACCGCGGCCCTGCTCATAAAAGATGCCAACATTGAAACTGGCGATGGCCATTTTGTTTTGTGCGGCCAGCTTGTAATAGCTGAGGGCTACCCCCGCGTTGGGCACGATTTCAATTTTGTCGCTCTTTGGATCCAGTTGCACACCGGTGTCATACATGGAACCGAGGCGGAATTGGGCGAGGGCATCATTGCCTTGCGCGGCTTTAACGTAATATTCCACAGCCTTCTGGAAGTCTTTAGCAACCACGCCTTCGATGCCCTGCTCATAGACTCCGCCCATCTTGCGCAAGCCAACTGGATTGTTGGCCTTGGCCAGTTCTTCAAATTGAGCCACGGCGGCTTTCGGATCAGGCTTTACTTCAATGGCACCGACCTTCTCGCCCTTGGAGTCAGCTTTGCCGCCGACACTGCCGCCCTGCAAGTAGAGGGTGCCCAGGGTGTCAAGCGCGGTGGCGTTGCCATCCTTGGCTGCTTTCTTGAGCAGTTCGAAGCCTTTCGCGTCGCTTTGCTTTTCCGGGCCACCGGCACCCAGATAAAGCTGGCTCAGCATGTAGGTGGCATCGGCATCCTTGGCCTCAGATGCGGTGATCAGAAGCTTCTCCGCAGCGTTGACATCACGAGCTTCGCCAGCCATGCCGTTGAGGTAGATTTGCGCCATGTTGCGGCGGGCCGCGTTGAGTCCTCCATCGGAGGCCTTCTTGATAAGTGCGACGCCTTCCTTTTGTTTCTCTGTATCGCGAGAGGACGCAGCAATGATGTAACCAAGGTTGTTCATCGCCTGCAACTGACCCTGCTTTGATGCAGCGGAATAATATTCGACGACCTTATCCATCTGTCCCTGTTGATTGCTCAGCAGGAGTCCCATGGCGAACTGCGCATCCTTGTCGCCGGCATCGGCCAGCTTCTTGATTTCGGCGGACGCATCATTGAGATCCTTCTGCATCTCGTCGGCTTTCTCCTGCTTGCCCACGAGCTTGATGGCATTTTCAAGCTTTTGCACCTGGGCCTCAATGGCCGGGGAAGGTTTGCTCCACTCTGCGGTATTGAGACCAAGGGCGGATGCCATGACTGCCAGCTTGATGGCGATGAGGTTTTGTAACATAGAATATTAGTTCAGTTCAGTTTGGTATAGGGATGACGGGTGAACGGCATTTGACCGCACAACTCGCGAAGTGTTTATTTTTGGCGTAAAATAGTTTC
>JAIOQF010000025.1 GCA_021413535.1 Verrucomicrobiota bacterium | reverse complement strand
CACAGCTTCGATGATGGCGGGAAGCCGCAGATGATGTCCATGACCGAGGCCATTGAGTTCGTCCCAGCCAGCACTGTCGGCCATCGCTCCGTTGCCCTGCTGAGCCCGGAGCCATGAAGCCTTCCAGGTTGTTTTCGCACGCTGCAATTCATCGTCGCGCAGGCCGTTCGCCACCAGATCAGCCACCTCTTTGCGCAATTCCTGTTCGACGTGATCCAGTTTGGCCGGGTCGCAGCCCACGTAAAAATAAAATGCCCCGGCGCCGAGCGCATGGAACGCTTGCGTGCCCACGAAATAAGCCAGCCCCTGTTCCTCACGAATACGATTGAACAAGCGAGAGCCCATGTCACTGCAGGCTTCGTCGATCATCGTGAGCATCGGCACCTCGGCGTCGTGCAACCCAACCGTCGGGAAGCCGAGCACCAGCACGCCCTGCTCTTTGTCGAGCGTCAGATCGAGCCTGGTGGGTTTCGCCATCATCTTCATCGGGGAAAACCCGGCTGAGGATTTTGTTCCGGCATTCATTGTGCCAAAATATTTCTCCACCTGTTCACGAATGCGATCCGGCTCCACATCGCCGAAGATGCTGACCACTCCGTTCCGGCCCTGGACCGCCTGCTGCCAGGCCGCACGACAGCTTGCCGCACTCAAGCCGGCCACGCTTTCCATGGTTCCCAAAGCCGTGCGTTCATAAGGCAGTCCAGCGAAAATCTCCCGACGGGCGCGGCGCAGCGCGACGGTGAGCGGGTCTTCCAGCTCTTCCCGGATCGCCGCCTGCTGGCGCTTTTGAATCTTCGGCAGATGGGCGCTGGGGAACGTCGGCGAAAGCAGAATCTCCGAGATCAGATCGAGCGCGAGGTTCTCATCGCCGCGCATTACTTCTGCGCCCGCGTATAGACGATGAGCATCACCGTTGGCCATCAGTGATCCGCCGCGATCTTCCAGCAAGGCAGCAATCGCTTCATCGTTTCGCTGTGTGGTTCCCTTCGTGAGCCACTGTGCGCTCACCTGCGTGACGCCGGCGTTGATCTCCGTTTCCACTGGCACTCCGGCAAGAAACTGGGCGCGCACCGAAACCAGCGGCAACCGGGAATCGTGTTTCACCAGCAGCGTCAAGCCATTGTTCAGCTCAAACTTTTCCACGGCACCCCGTTTCGTGGTTGCGCCGTTTCTCGTGCTCTTGGTCAGCGTGCCTTCCGGATGCAGCGAGACCCGGGTGCAGCGATCTTCCACAATGTATTTTCTAGCGACTGATAGTATGTCTTCCACTGTGAGAGTTTTCACGCGCTCCAGATAGGCGCGGTCATGATCGAGATCGCCCACCGCGAGCCACGAGCCAGCGAGCACGGATGCGATTCCCCTGGTGGTGGTGCGCACCCGGAGGGCGCTGCTCAGTGTCATGCGCACTGCTTTGTTAAGTTCATCGGGCTTGGGACCGTTCATTCGGATCTCCGTCAGAACCTGTGCGATGGCTTTCTCCGTTTTTTCGAGATCCGCTGCATCGGCCTCGGCCTCGACCATGAACAGGCCGCGCTCCAGCGCCGACCAGGTTCCCGCACCGACAAAGTGCGCAACGCCCAGCCGCTCGCGCAGTTCAAGGTTCAAGCGCGAGCTGCGTCCGCCTCCGAGGAGGAACGCGAGGACATCGAGCGCCGCCTTGTCTTCATGCGACTCATTGGGGATGTGCCAGCCGAGCGAGAGTCGTGCAATGTCCGTAGGGAATTCGCGCCGGGCGGAACGATGTGCCGTTTGTTCCGGCTCTTGAGGCATGACGACGGGCTCGTATGCTTTTCTCTCCCATGAACTAAAATATTTCTCCACTGACTCTATCACCGAAGCTCCATCAACGCCGCCCGCGATGACGAGAAAGCAGTTGTTTGGCACATAATGCCGCGAGTGAAAGCCCGCCACATCGTCGCGTCCAGCCTGATTAAAAATTCCGAGATGGCCAATCACTGGATGTCTCATCGGATGCGCGCGGAACGCCGTGCTCTGGAGCAAATGCTGCACCGCGCTCTGCGGGTCGTCATTGTCCATGGCAAACTCGCGTCGGATCACTTCCTGCTCGCGCACCAGTTCTCCGGCGTCGAACAACGAACCGCGAGCCATGTCGGCCAGAATTTCCAGGTAGCCGTCCACTTGTTCTGCCATGCCGTCGATCCAGTAAACCGTCCGGTTATAAGTTGTGTAAGCGTTGACCTGGCCGCCGCGAGACTGGATGTCCTGAGCGATCTGCGTCGCGCCG
>JAIOQF010000331.1 GCA_021413535.1 Verrucomicrobiota bacterium | reverse complement strand
TACGACGCCACCGTCACCACGAAATTGCGTCAGGCCGGTGCCATCCCCTTCGGTCGGCTCAACTGTGATGAGTTCGCCATGGGATCCTCCACGGAAAACTCCGCGTTCGGCCCCTCGCGAAATCCTTGGGATCACGCCCGCGTGCCCGGCGGTTCCAGCGGCGGCTCTGCCTCCGCCGTCGCGGCAAACATCGCCATCGCCGCGCTTGGTTCCGATACCGGCGGCTCCATCCGCCAGCCCGCAGCATTCTGCGGACTCGTCGGATTGAAACCCACTTACGGCACCGTCTCGCGCTATGGCCTCGTCGCCTTCGCCAGTTCGCTCGACCAAATCGGCCCCATGACCAAAACCGTGGAAGACGCAGCCATCTTGCTCAATCACCTCGCGGGCAAAGACACGCAAGACAGCACCTCGCTCGATCAGACAGTGCCCGACTTCACCGCGACCCTCGGTCGTGACATCAAAGGTCTCCGCATCGGCCTCCCCAAAGAATATTTTGCCGAGGGTATCCATCCACAAATTCTCGACCGCGTTCAGCAAGCCGTAAAGCAGCTCGAAAGCATCGGTGCTCGCATCGAGGAAATTTCCCTGCCCCACACCGGCCTCGGCATTGCCACTTATTACATCCTCGCCCCCGCCGAAGCCTCCGCGAATCTCGCCCGTTTCGACGGCGTGCGCTACGGTCATCGCGCCACGGGCACCAGCGATGTGCTCGATCATTATTTGGCCAGCCGCGGCGAAGGCTTCGGCCCCGAAGTAAAACGCCGCATCCTGCTCGGCACCTACGTCCTCAGCAGCGGCTACTACGATGCCTACTACATCAAAGCTCAAAAAGCCCGCACCCTCATTCGCGACGACTTCACCGCCGCCTTCCAGAAAGTGGACATCATCCTCTCCCCCACTTCGCCGGTTCCGCCTTTCCGCATTGGCGAACACCGCGATGATCCGCTGACCATGTATCTCGCCGACGCCTTCACCGTCACCCTCAATCTCGCCGGCCTCCCCGGCATCAGCGTCCCTTGCGGCTTCATCGAAGAAGACGGCAAATCGTTGCCCGTAGGATTGCAGCTCATCGGAAAACCGCACGACGAAGCAACCTTGCTGCGTGCCGCGCACATCTACGAACAATCGACCGAGTGGCATAAGCGGAAGCCAGTGTAACCAAAGCCCCCTGCACTTCGGGACGCTGGCTTGATGACTACCGTAGTTGACGACGTAAGGAGGCACTAAAACGGATGTTTCTCACGCGAGCCGCAGAGAAAAATTAGAGCCTCCTCACGTCGTCTGCTACCGGGGAAATAGTTTTCGTGCAGCGGCGATATCCTGCACAATTTGCTTCTTCAGTTCCTCGATATCGGCAAACTTCTTCTCTTCGCGGAGTCGTTGGACGAAAGTAATCTCCATCTCACTGCCATAGAGATCACCATCGAAATCCAGCAGATGAACCTCCAACGCGCGGTCTGATGCGCCGGTCTCCACAGTAGGACGCAAGCCGAGATTGGCCACGCCATTCAAAACCGGAAGTCGGAAGTCCGAAGTCGGAATAGAAACCGCATAAACGCCATTTGGAGGAAGCTCTTCGTTTTCCACCGCTATATTCGCCGTGGGAAATCCCAGCTCTTTACCAAGATGCTTCCCGTGCACGACTTCGCCGAGCACCGTATAATCGCGCCCCAGTAGCCGCTTCGCCTTGGCAAAATCCCCTGCTCTCACTGCCTCGCGGATCAGCGTGCTACTTACGACCTCGCCATCCAGCTGAACGGCGGGCACACCGTAAACGCCGAAACCATGCGCCTCCCCGAGTTCCATGAGTTGATGAATATTGCCCTGGCGATTTTTCCCAAACGACCAAGTGTAGCCTACGGAAACAAAACCAAGCGGCTGGCAGGCGCTGACCAGTGACCCGATAAACTCCTGCGCCGATGTCTCCGCGGTTTCATGGGTGAAAGGTGCCAACAGCACGTTCGTCACGCCCAGATTTTCCAAGATGCGCAGTTTATGCCGCGTGGAACAGAGCAGACGCGGCGCAGCTTCCGGCCGGAGCACGCGCAAGGGATGCGGATCAAATGTCATCAGCACCGCAGTGCCGCCCTGCTTCTCCGAAAAACTCATCGCGGCGCGGATCACTTCCTGATGACCGAGATGCACGCCGTCAAACACGCCGATCGCCAGGGCGACGGGGCCGGGGAGCTGCCGAAGTTCGTTGATTGAATGGTGGACGTTCATGCGGCGGATGGGAGAAGACGCGGAAACTGGGAGACGCGGAGACGCGGAGAGTCAATGACAGGGAGCAAATTCATCTCCTTGTCTCCCATCTCCGCGTCTCCGTGTCTTTACCACTAAGCTCCCCGCAACTTGCTCACGTCGTAAAGCGAGAGCATCGCTGACTGCACTTCTTCGCGTCGGCCTTCCTTGAGTGCATCGAAGGTGGTGAACTTGCCCGGCTGAAATGTAAAGTGACCGGAGCGGCTTCGGCGCAGAGCGCTGAGATGCGCGCCGCAGCCCAGCTTCTGCCCAAGATCATGCGCGTAGGTGCGAACATAAAAACCTTTGCTGCAGACGACACGAAAATCAATTTCCGGCAAAGCAATGCGGGTCAGTTCATATTCAAACACGTGCACGAGTCGTGGCTCACGCTCGATTTCAACGCCCTTGCGCGCCAGCTTGTAGAGCGGCACGCCGTCCTTCTTGATGGCACTGACCATGGGCGGCATCTGATAAAAATCGCCCTTCATCGTGTCGAGCGCTTCACGGATTTGCTGTTCGGTGAGCGGCGGCACCTCCTTCGTTTCCAGCGGCGTGCCTTCTTTATCCTGGGTGTTGGTCGTAAACCCAAGCGTGGCGGTGCCGATGTATTCCTTGTCTTCGCTCATCAACAGATCCTGAATCCGCGTGGCACTGCCGATCACCAGAATCAGCATGCCAGTCGCCATCGGATCCAGCGTGCCGCAGTGGCCGATTTTTTTCATACCCAGGCAGCGTCGCGCTACAGCGACCACATCGTGCGAGGTCATGCCGGGTGATTTATCAACAAGCAGGACGCCGTTAACCGAGTCGGGTGATTTCATGAGTAAGTGATTGTAAAAATATGTCTTCTGCAGCCGCAACAGGACCGGGCAGTCTTGCGCCTGCGGCCATGCGATGACCGCCGCCGCCGAACTGGGCGCAGACTTGCGAGACATCAAGGCGAACATCCTTGCTCCGGGCACTGACGCGCACGTTGCCTTCGCTAGTCTCTTCAAAAACTACCGCCGCCATGATCCCTTCGATCGAACGCAGCGTGTCAATCAAGCCCTCCGTATCTCCCGGCTCCATGTCCACGCCTTGTTGCGTCGACATCGTCAGCGCCCAGCTGGCGATTCTGCCGTCTGCGGAAATTTTCATTTCATTAAGCAGCGCCTTGAGCAGCAGCACACGGCGCAACGGATGTTCATCGTAGAGCTTCTGCGAGATCGTTGCGCCATCGAGTCCAGCTTCGATCATCTCGGCAACGATGCGGTGCGTCCGCGCGGTGGTGCTGTTGT
>JAIOQF010000385.1 GCA_021413535.1 Verrucomicrobiota bacterium | reverse complement strand
CCGGACGCGAAATCTCTCAAGACCCTTCTCTTAGGCTATCAGCCATCAGCCATTAGCCATCAGCTATTCCTCGCCATCGGCCCCGAGGGAGATTTCACCTCCGCCGAATACGCCGCCGCTCGTGCCTGCGGTTTTATTCCCGCCACACTCGGGTCGCTGGTTTTGCGCGTGGAAACTGCGGCGTTGTTTGCCCTGAGCGTGTTGAGCCATGAATTGCGCGGGGACACCGGTCTGCAGCCGGTTCTTGCCCCGAGCGAATTCGACAAAATCAATACATGACGCGGCGCAGAGCTTCGTTAAGGTCACGGCTCAGTGCCCCAGTCCATCCATCCCGAGGAAAAAGCCGCGCTCGACTGGCTTTATGGAACCCAGCTTTTTGGGATCAAGCTGGGGCTGGATAATACGCGCAAACTTCTGGACGCGCTTGCTCTGCCGCCTGCCGGGCAGAAGTTCATCCACGTCGCAGGCACGAACGGGAAGGGGAGTGTCTGCGTCTTTCTTCACAGCCTGCTGAAGGCGGCCGGAGAGAACGCGGGATTGTTCACTTCGCCCCACTTGATTCATTTCTCCGAACGCATCAAGGACACCGGGCGCTGCATCACTGGATCGGAAATCGTGCGCGGGGTGGAGGCACTTAAAAAAATCTGCCGGGGCTGGGAATCGCATCCGACTTTTTTTGAACTCGCCTTCGCACTAGGCATGGACTGGTTTCGCAAGCGCAACTGCGAGTGGGTGGTGCTGGAGACCGGGCTCGGCGGGCGCTTGGATGCGACCAATATTGTCCAGCCTGAAGTCTGTGTTATCACCAGCATCAGCCTCGATCACCAGCAGCAGCTGGGCAACACGTTGCGCGAGATTGCGACGGAGAAAGCCGGCATCATCAAACCCGGCGTGCCGGTGATCACGCTTCGGCAAAATCCCGAGGTGATGGAGGTGCTCACCGCTGCGGCGCGCGAACGCGGTGCGCCGCTCTCCATCATCACCACGCCGCCCCGCGGCTATCAGATCGGACTGTCCGGTCAGCACCAGCTTTGGAATGCGGCGCTGGCTATTGCTGCATTTAAAGCCGCAGGCTTCAAAACGAACGACGTGATTTTGCGCCATGGGCTCAAGGACGTGGACTGGCCCGCGCGGTTCCAGCGATTGGAAAACGAGCGCGTGATTCTCGATGGCGCGCATAATCCCGATGCTGCGGAGACCTTGGTGCGCACCTGGCAGCAGGCTTTTCCGGGCGAGAAAGCCTCGATTGTTTTCGGCGCGGTTACCAGCAAGGATTTGCGCGGCGTGCTCCGCGCGCTGCAACCGGTCGCGGCGCGCTGGCATTTCACGGCGTTCGATAATCCACGGGCGGCGTCACCGGCTGAATTGCGGTCGACGATCAGCGGAGTCTTCGGCCCGGGCGTGGAATGCCACACGCATCAAGACGTGACGAGTGCACTGCGAGCGGCCCGGGCGGGCGATGAGCGCGTGCTGGTGGCCGGATCTCTTTACCTTGCGGGCGAGATGCTGGCTGGGATGCGCGGAGAGCGAGACCTTTTTTACGGCAGCGCACAGTGAGCCGCCGCGATGAACGGGACTCACTGGACGATGGAAGAGAAGGTCTTGCCCGTGGCTAAGACTTGTAACGCAAGCGCTTCTTGTGGCGGTTAGCCTTTTTGCGCTTCTTGCGCTTGTGCTTGTTAATCTTCGTCTTCCGACGCTTCTTGAGCGATCCCATGTTTTAGTGTTGCAGGTTTGTTAGAGAAAAATGAAGTGCTTAATGCACGACTTTGTTCAGTGGATATTCGATGATGCCCTCAGCGCCGAGCGCCTTGAGCTGCGGGATAATCTCACGCACCACCGATTCGTCAATGATCGTTTCCACCGAAAGCCAGCCGCCGCCGGCCAGTTGCGAGATAGTCGGGCGTCGCAGCGAAGGCAGTTCGTGGAGCAGGCTCTCCAGTTTGTGCTCTGGAAGATTCATCTTCAAACCCACTTTGTAGCGGGCTTCGAGCGCGCCATTCAGGAGCAGGGCCAGTCGCTGCATCTTTTCGCCCTTCCACGGATCCGTGGAAGCAGCCTTGCTGCTGACGAACTGCGGGTAACTTTCCATCAGCGTGTCCACGATGCGCAATTTATTCGCGCGCAAGGACGAGCCAGTCTCGGTGATGTCCACGATGGCATCCACCAGCTCAGGCACTTTCACTTCGGTTGCACCCCAGGAAAATTCGACCTCCGCAGTGACGCCGTGCTTGGCGAGATATTTTTTTGTCAAGCCGATGGCCTCGGTGGCGATGCGTTTGCCCTGCAAATCTTTGACGGATTTGATCGGCGAATCTTCCGGCACCACCAGGACCCAGCGGGTGGGCAATGAAGTCGCCTTGCTGTAACGCAAGTCGCAGATGACTTCGACGATGGCCTCATTCTCTGCGACCCAGTCCCGGCCCGTGATGCCGCAATCAAGGAAACCGTGGTCCACATAGCGCGCGATCTCCTGCGCCCGGAGCAGGCGGATTTCCAATTCCTTGTCATCCACGCTCGGCCGGTAGGAGCGGGAGTTCACGATCACGTTGAAGCCCGCGCGCTTGAAGAGATCAAGCGTCGGCTCCTGCAGGCTGCCCTTGGGCAGTCCGAGTCGCAGCGTGTTTTTCGTGGGTTCCGGCATGGAGTGGAAAAAGGGCGCGCAGTCTACACGGGAGGCCGGGCTTGGCGAGGGGAAAGTTGAAGTTCATCCCTCGAAAGGCACTCCAAGAGCCCTGAAATACCATATGTAAAACGATCTTACCAACGGCACATGGTTGTGCATAAAGCCGAGCGGGGCGTAGAACGTAGCAATTACTTGTTTGGTTGTCGGCGACATTGTGTCCCCGTGCGCTTCAACCCAAAAGAAAATGCCTGGCGAAAGGGTGTAAAAGACCACTGTCATGGCGGTATAAACAGCCCACAATGAGGAAGATGATCGTTTGCTTGGATCAGTTTCAGTCATGACCGTTTCCCTCAGGAACCAGATTCTCCGGCAGTGTGATCAACTCCAAGCTGCCGCCGTCCGACCTCCAAGCGATGCGACCGTCTTCCAGTGTCCGGGTGATGACGCCATGCGATGAACCGCGCAGCGTCGTCACCCGGTCGCCTGGCTTGAAGCTGGCGGATCGACAAAGTGAGTCCACGATTCCGATCATCGCGTCGCGATCCAGCACCCCTGCGATGTAGTGGGCGACTGCGGAGGTGGCTTCGCGCAGGCGGTTGAAAGGGAGTTCAGCAAATACGGCCGTGGCGATCTGTCTGCCAATGGCGGCAAAAGTATTCCCGTTGAAAAATAGAAATGGTGCAGCGCGATGGGAGGCCCGCAGGCGATCGAATGAGTCAAGCAAGGTCAGCTCTTCGCTGTGGCTTTCATCCCATTCACGCCCAGTCGTTTCTCCAGTTTCCGAAGTAAGGCCGTGCTGCGCACCACTTCGCTCGCACGTTCTTTGGTTGATGCTGACGACAGACTGCCAGTTCCAGTTTTGGAGAAAAGCGGCTCGGGTTTGAAACGGCGAGCCGTTGCTACCGCCTCTTTCAGAGTGTCCTCCGGTTTGAGGTGTTTCAGTAGATCGAGCCTCAGCTTCATGGTTCATATTCTAACAGTTTTTTACCACCTGACAAGCTTGCGCTGGATGGGGTTGATTTGTCAATGTTGTTCCCGCATTCGACCACTTCCATCTTGCACTCCATCCTCATGCCGGTATGTAAACTGCCCATATTTCCCATGAACAAAGACCTCCTGCAAAAAGCCGCCAATGAAGCCCGTGGACTCGCCATGGACGCCGTTCACAAATGCAACTCCGGCCACCTCGGCTTGCCGCTCGGTGCGGCGGAAGTCGGTGCCGTGCTCTTCGGCGAATCACTCCAGTGCGATCCCGCAACACCGCGTTGGCTCAATCGCGACCGCTTCGTTCTCTCCGCCGGCCACGGTTCTATGTTCCTTTACGGCTGGTTGCACCTCAGCGGCTACGATTTGCCCATTGAGGAAGTCGCAAACTTTCGTCAGCTTGGCAGCCATACGCCGGGGCACCCGGAATCGTTTGAAACGGTCGGCGTCGAATGCACCACCGGCCCTCTCGGCCAGGGCATCGGCAACGCCGTGGGCTTCGCGCTCAGCGGCAAGATGGCCGCGGCGAAATACAATACGCCCGATCATGTAATTTTCGACAACCACATCATCGCGCTGGCTGGCGACGGCTGCTTGCAGGAAGGCGTGGCCCGCGAGGCGGTCTCATTCGCCGCGCATAACGCGCTCGACAATCTCATCCTGATTTACGATTCCAACGACGTGACGCTCGACGCCATGGCCAAGCTCACGCAGAGCGAGGACACGGCGAAAGTTTACAAGGGCATCGGCTGGGATGTCGTGCAAGTCGATGGACACGATCTCGATGCCATTCAAAAAGCGATCAGTCGCGCGAAAAAGCAGAACAACGGCAAGCCGAAACTGATCATCGCCCGCACGCTCATCGGCAAAGGCATCCCTGAAGTCGCCGGCACCGCCAAGGCCCACGGCGAAGGCGGAGCGAAGTTTATCGACGCAGCGCGCCTCGCGCTCGGTCTTCCTGCGGACCAGCACTTCTTCGTCAGCGATGAAGTGAAAGGTTACTTCTCTGATCTCAAAGCCAAGCGCGCGCGTCAGCACAAACGCTGGCAGAAAAGCTTCAAGGCCTGGGGCGAAGCCAACCCTCAGCTCAAAGCTGAACTCGACGCTTCACTCGTGCAGAAATCTACCGCTGAAGATTTGCTCAAGTTGATTCCGGAATATCCCGCCGAAGGCAAAGCCGCGACCCGCAACAGCGGCGGTGAGATCTTTAATCACCTCGCTAAATCTGTCCCGAACATCATCACCGGCAGCGCCGACCTCTACGGCTCCACCAAGAACTACATCAAAGACGGTGGTGATTTCTCGAAAGAAAATCCGCTGGGCCGCAACATCTGGTTCGGCATCCGCGAGCACGCCATGTGCGCCATCTGCAACGGCATCGCCTACGACGGCATCTTCCGCGCCAGCGGCGCCACGTTCCTTGTCTTCGCCGACTATTGCCGCCCCAGCATCCGCCTCGCTGCGCTCAGCAAACTTCCCGTCACTTACATCTTCACGCATGACAGCGTCGGCGTCGGAGAAGACGGCCCCACCCACCAACCGGTCGAAACCGTCAGCGGGTTGCGCGTGATCCCGAATCTCGATGTCATCCGGCCCGGTGATGCCGAAGAATGTGCCGCCGCATTTGCGCTCGCGTTCAGTCGCAAGGATGGCCCCACTTTGCTTGCGCTTACCCGACAGGACATTCCCCATCAGGGCTCCGTGCCCGCCAGCGTTCGCCGTGAAGGCACGCTCAAAGGTGGCTATGTTCTCATCAAAGAAACCGGCACACTTAAAACGATCCTCATCGCCACCGGCTCCGAATTGCAACACGCCGTCAACGCCGCAAAGCAGCTCGGCGACGGTGTTCGCGTCGTCTCCATGCCTTGCACGGAAATCTTTGATCGCCAATCGCCGAGTTACCGCGAAGAAGTGCTTCCGGCCTCCTGCAAACACCGCATTGCTATCGAAGCCGGTGTCACCGCATTGTGGTGGAAGTATGTCGGACTCGAAGGCAAAGTGGTCGGCATCGACCGCTTCGGCATCAGCGCCCCGGGCAACACGGTGATGAAAGAGTTGGGCATGACCGCGGAGAATCTGGTGGCTGCGGCCAGGTAATTCTTCCCGCTCACTTCTTCACAAACGCCACGCGGAACCCAAGATAGTTCACGCGGTAGGTCGACACCGCCTCGAATGATTTTGCCGCGCGACACATGGTGGCGTAATGATTCCATGCGCCGCCGCGAAAGGGATGACCGGAACCCGTGGCGGGGCCGAGTGGATCGACCACTTCGCCATCGGCATATTCGGAGGAAAAATCCGCGACCCATTCATAAAGATTGCCCAGCATGTCCTTAAGTCCCCAGGCATTGGCTTCCTGCTGACCGACACGACGGGGGCCGGCCAGTTTGCCGGGGAAAGCTTGATGAGGCCAGCCTAGGGTCGTCCATCCTGCACCTTTGTAGCCGACGCTGCTGTTGCCGCCATACCAGGCGATCTTGTTTAGCACGGGTGCGTTATTTTCTCCGAGCACTTTCATCGCTCCAGCATAAGTGGCGGTGGTGGTGCCGGCGCGGCAGGCGTATTCCCATTGGGCCTCGGTGGGCAGTGTATAAATGCAGCCGGCGGGCAGGCGGCCCGCCTTGAGTTCCTTGGTTGTAAGTTCTGCGCAGAACATCATCGCATCGTCCCAGCTCACATAATAAATCGGGATGTTCGGAGCCATCGCGGCGCTCACGCTGGCGATGTTGCCAGACCCATCTGCGGCCTTCGAGGCCTCGCGCAAGGTGATCTTCTTTCCGTTAAAGGGGTAGAGCATTTCATCGGCCAGCATCTGCTCTGCCTGGTGGCGCAGAGTTTTGCCGGTCACGGCGGTCCATTGTTCCTGGGTCACCTCCGTCTCACCCATCCAGAAACCCTGCGTGAGCCGGACCCGGTGCTGCTTTTCATAGGGGTCGCGTCCCGGCTCATCAGCGGGACTGCCCATGACGAACTCACCCGGCGGACACCAGCGCAATGTCATTTTGATGCCGTTGTCGGAGCGGCTCTGCCCGGCGTTGTAGCCCGCGAAACGACCTTCAGCGTGGAGCCAGCCGCCGACGGTGATCAACAGAATCCAACAGAGCACAGTCGATAGCTGACAGCGGATAGCAGATGGCCGGAGAATCCCGCGTCCGCAGAATTCAGCCTGTTCCATCTGCGAGATGAAGTAAGGTTTCATGCTATCAGCTATCAGCCATTGGCTATCAGCTTCCGGTTGATTCATACATCACAAATCCCCACCGCCTGCTTCAATGAACCAAGCGCATCCGGCCCTGTGGGAACAAACTCCTGCGCCACATGGCCCTGATAGCCGGTCTCCACAATCGCGCGCATGATCGCCGGATAATACAGCTCCTGCGTGTCGTCGATCTCATGCCGGCCAGGCACGCCGCCCGTGTGGTAGTGGGCGAAGAACTCATGCCCGGACTTGATGGTGGCAATGACATCACCCTCCATGACTTGCATGTGGTAGATATCGTAGAGTAGTTTGAAATTCGGCGAGCCGATGAGCTGACACAGCTCGATGCCCCAAGCGCTGTGGTCGCACATATAGTCCGGGTGATCCACCTTGCTGTTCAGCAGCTCCATTACCAGCGTGATGTCGTGTTTCTCCGCAATGGGCAGGATTTTTTTCAAACCCGCCGCGCAATTCTTCAGGCCGGTTTCATCGTCCATCCCGTTGCGATTACCGGAGAAGCAGATCACGTTGCGGGCGCCAAAATCCGCACTGGCCTTGATGAGCGGCTCGTAAGCCTGCGCCAGCAAGTCATGATAGGCGGGGTTATTGAAACTAAAGGGGATGCTGCCGATTCTTTCACCGCTGGGACCCGCGATGCTGGGAAAACTGATCATCGCGCTGGTCAGGCCGTGCTTTTTCAAAGTCGCGAAATCAGCCGGATCCACCAGATCGATCGAAGTCAGCCCCATCTCTTTCCCTGCGCGGCAGAGTTCATCGAGTGGCATCATCGAATAGCACCACTTGCAGGCGGAGTGGTGGATGCGTCCCTTCAAACCGGCGGCAGATTCAGTCTCAGTGATCATTTCTGGCAGCGTAAGCCAAGATCGAGCACCAAGGCAAGCCGAAGTGGGAGGGGGGCTCGAGTTTAGGATTTAAAAAGCTGCCTTGGTGGCGGATGTCGCATACACCCCTCGGCAGCGGACGAGTATTTAGACGTTGAATGTTCGTTCCCCGCAAGGAATCTCACCAAGGAGCTGCGGTTTGATACCGCCGTCGAAACATCCTGCAGGCAAGAGAGGAGCGCGGACTTCAGTCCGCAGTTTTCCCGTTGAAAGAAGGCAATTTTCCCCCAGATGGCCGCATGAGCCGCTTCCAATTGCCTGTTGCCGGATGGCGTATGGGACATCCGCCACCACAGAATTTAAAGCTCTAAGGCTCAGTCTCTTGCCTTTTTAATCCCTTAGCCTTTCCTAAGTAACTCCAAAGTAAATTCCCCTTTCCCAAACTAACTCTTGCCCCTAACACCAATTCTCGGTAAAAAAGACTGCTAATCTTACGATAAGTCCCCGAAAAACATTCCCTAATGCCCCAAATTTGCTTCATAAGCGCAGCTTATGGGGCATTTCATACATCATTTATCTTTAGTTTTCGCTGCGTCCAGCCGCCCCATTTTGCTTCTTCATCCG
>JAIOQF010000091.1 GCA_021413535.1 Verrucomicrobiota bacterium | reverse complement strand
AAAACATAAAGCTCCATGATGGACGCAAGCACCAGCACCCCCACTGGCAGATGCAGGGCAATAACATGGAATCTTCCAAGAAATTTAACCCAATCTGGAGTCTCAATCAGAACACTCGCATCCTGCAGCGGCGGATAAAACCACAGCGTCACGCCAAAGAATACGCTCAACAGGATGGCTCCCAGCCACGAGTAAGCTGAAGGACGCGGCGCTAGTTCAGAGGGCGGTTTGATCTCAACAGTCTCAGACATTAGTTTCAAGGAATTAACGGGTGCTTAGTCAATAAACATACGAACGAACGAGCAGAATCTTTTCAGCATCGTGGGACATTAGATGAAAATTTGCACCCGTCTTAAGATATTGAATCAACCTGCGAAAAATCCGATGGCCATGTCGGCTGGCGCCTGCATCAGCGTCGCCATAGCCCACAAGATGATGAATCCCGTCGCCACCAGTTTCTCCAGTGATACCTGCACTCCCCCGATGATTGCCACATCATCGCGCAGCATCCAGCGCGACACGGCGATGCAGATGAACAGAGCGGCAATCGTGATGGAGGCTATCAATCGCGGCCCCACATGAATCGGCGTAAACCAGCCGAATAGCACGATAAAAACCCCCAGGAACGACACGACAAAAAACGCCTCCCATCGGCACTTCCACAATGCAAAAATCCCGTCCGGCCAGCGTCGGCAAAATGCCCAAAGCATGATCCCGCTCCAAAACGCCACCATGAAATAGAGCAGCGTGTAGTCTGTGAAGGCCAGCTTGAACATCACGTCCATGCCTTTGTAGAGTCTGCCTTTAATCTCCTTCGTCGTATGTTTCTGCAAATATTTTTTGGCACTGGGCAGCTTGGACGTGTCCGCAGGCAGCTCCGATAGATCGACATCCAGATGCAAGCTCTGCAGGTAATGCTTGTCATCCTCAGTTTCCCCCCACATGAAATACTTGCTCTGGGCGTTGTAGAACGGTGAACCAAAAATCTTCCACGATGTATAAAGATACGGGCTCATCGGGATAAGATAAGAGGCCAGCACCAGCACGCCCGCGATGAAGAATTGTCGCCTGCCGCCCCGTGGCGCGGTGAGCCATTTGGCGATCAAGATGACACCGAAGATGCCGAGAACACCCTGCGCACTAGCCTTCGTCAGGAACCACGCACAGAGCAGCAGCCCTGAGAGCACCGCATTCCACCAGCGCGGATGGCGCAGCGTCTCGATAAGCTGGGCGATGGTGATCGTGATGATCGATGTCAATAAAATTTCCGGCTGAACGTAGGCAGATCGCAGCATGTATAGCTGAAAAGCCGCCACCAGAATCAGACACAGTCCAAACCAGTCGCCTAGCCAGCGACGGAGAAACAAGAACATCACCAACAGACACACCAGTGAGAGGCCGATGTTGAACTTTTTCGCCGTCTGAAAAAACTTCTGCATATCAAAACCGGCATCTTTGTCCGGAGCAGCCAGTGAAAGCACACCACCATAAAGCGGCATCCGCATCCGGGGAGTGATGAAGCCGGGGGTGGTGAACGAGTTGGCGTATCGCAAATAGACGCGCTGGTCATTGTATTCGACCACCGTGTTTCGCGCCTGGCCATGAGCCACCGCAGTCCGCACATACCAAAACGTGAGCGCCACCAGCGCCAGACAAACCAGCACGCACAGCCAGCGCGGCGCGGGCTGATCCGCGCCGACAATGGAGTTCGCCAAGGCCTTGAAACGTTGCTTCATACAGGAGCGATGCCATAAACTAGCCACGGAAAAATGCCAAGCCCCAATTCGATTGTCATTCGTAATCAGCATCATGCCCCGTGTCTGCATACATTGGTTCCGCCGTGACCTCCGCCTCACCGACAACAGCGCCCTGCACCACGCTGTCCGATCTTCCGATCAGGTCATCCCGGTCTACATCCTGAGCAACTGGCAGCAGCACCATCAGTGGACTGGGCCTGCGCGTCAGCAATTCCTTTGTGGCTGCCTCGAATCCCTCGCCGGAAATCTCGCCGCCGCCGGCTCCAAGCTTGTCCTCCGTCAAGGCTGCGCGGATGCGGAACTTGAAAAACTGATCCGCGAGACCGGAGCCACCGCAGTGTTCACCAATCGCGATCCCGATCCATTCGGCAGAGCCATGGAACAGAAGGTCGCCGCCATCTGCACCCGGCTCGGAGTCGAGTTCAAATCATTCAAAGATGCCGTGCTGCACGAGGCAGGTGAAGTGCTCACTGGTGAAGGCAAACCTTATCGTGTTTACACGCCCTACTCCCGAAACTGGCTCTCGCTTCCCAAGGCCGCGCCATCTCCTCGGGTGAAGTCCTTCGGTGCTGCCGCAACAGTTTCCAGCCTGCAGCTGCCAACCCTCAAAACGTGGAGCTTAAACCCGGGCGCTTCACAGTTACCCGATCCCGGCGAACGCGCCGCCCGAGATCGCATGAAGCAATTCACGAGCTCCGCCATTCTCGGTAAATATTCCCAGCACCGCAACCTGCCCGCGGGCCGGACCACTTCACAACTCAGCCAGGACCTGCGCTTTGGCTTGATCTCCATCCGCGAACTCTACGCGCGCTGCATGGCAGCGGGCAATGATGCCTCCATTCTGACTTACATCAAAGAACTCGCCTGGCGGGAATTCTACATGGCGGTGCTGCACCACTGGCCGGAAGTTCTGGAGCACGAATTCAACGCGGATTTCCGCAACGTGCCGTGGCCCGGCGAAGACACCGCATTCGAAGCCTGGAAGCAAGGCCGCACGGGATTCCCAATCGTCGATGCTGGCATCCGTCAGTTGCTCGCGACCGGCCTGATGCATAATCGCGTCCGGATGATCACCGCCATGTTTCTCACCAAAGACCTGCATGTTCATTGGCGGCTCGGAGAAAGTTTTTTCATGCAGCATCTCGTGGATGGCGAGATCGCCAGCAACAACGGCGGCTGGCAATGGAGCGCAGGAACCGGAGCCGATGCCGCGCCATATTTCCGGATTCAAAATCCGTGGACGCAGACGAAGTCTTACGATCCCGAAGGCGCCTACATCAAGCACTGGCTCCCGGAACTCGCCCATGTTCCCGCCGCCCATCTGACGGCTCCACCACTCCGCCCTTTGTCGCCAGACTATCCCCTGCCCATCGTGGATCACTCCATCGAACGTGATCGAACGCTCGAACGATTCAAGCACGCGCGGATCAAACAGTGAAGCTTGAAATCATTTCAATCCAAACACGCCGCCATGAACGCGGCGGATTTATGAAAGCTCTCATGATTCATTGGTTCGACTCCCGGGTCGCTTTCCCTGATGCCAATTGCTGTCGAATTTGAGCCGCCTGCGCCTGAATGGCCTCGCGTCGCGCGGTGTCGAGCCGGGCCAGATTCCGCACCTGCATTGCCATGCGCTGGTTTTTGCGCAGCATCGGCTCGTGTTGCAAAAGGAAATCCCAGTAGAGCGTGGTGAACGGGCACGCCTTGGGCCCGGTGGCTTCAGCGGGGTCAAACCGGCAGCCAGCGCAGTAGTTCGACATGCGCTGGATATATTTGCCGGTGGCGATGTAAGGCTTGCTGGCCATCAATCCGCCATCGCCGTGCTGCGACATCCCAAGCGTGTTAGGCAGTTCGACCCACTCCACAGCATCCACATAGACGGCGAGATACCACTCGTGCACTTCGCGTGGTCGCACGCCCAGCATCAGGGCAAAAAGTCCCGTGACCATCAACCGCTGAATGTGGTGCGCATACCCGAGCCTGAGTGTCTGCCCGAGGGCATCGCGCAGGCAGGCCATCTCCGTATCGCCCGTCCAGTAAAACGCAGGCAGCGGTTGTCCGGCGCCCAGTGCGTTCATGTCAGCATAGCCGGGCATAAAATGCCAGTAGATGCCGCGAACGTATTCGCGCCAGCCGGCTCAGCCGTCCACATCGCATCCTGCCAATCGCCAAATTCCGCCAGTCTGTGGGCCATGAAATCTTCCAGTGCCAGCTCCGCATCTGCTGCAGTAACCGGCCAGTCAAAATCCGCCAAGCTTCCAGGATGACTGGCAAAACGGGCGTTCACCAATGCGATCACTTCTTTCGTCAGCGCGTCCGGCGGGAACCTCCGTGGCGCCGCCCGTAGCGGCGGGCCGCCTTTGCCAAAGCTCTTCCGGTTTTCACTGTCGAAATTCCACGCACCACCCTCGGGCTTTCCTTTGGCCATCAGCACATCATGACGTTGCCGCATTTCGCGATAAAAGTATTCCATGCGAAGCTGTTTGCGGCCCTCAGCATGAGCCGAGAACTGGGCACGCGAGCAGAGAAAGTGCCGGTCCTCGCGAGTTTCCAGCGTCAAACCGGCAGCGGCAACGGCGGCGCGGATTTCCTCCCGAACGCTCCATTCCCCAGGCTCCACCATGATGACATGCTTGGGCTTGATCCGGCCCAGAGATTCTCGCAGCGCCTCAGTGAAAGTATCGCCTGCAGACACCTTCTCTCTTCCACCGCCACCGCGCTGACAGGCTTTCTCCCCCAATAACTCGCGATAATGCACGGGCCATTTTCGCGCCTTCAGCACCTCGCGGAAATGTCGCATCGCCGCCAGAAAGATGGCGATGCGCGGTTTCGCCACCCAAACCTTTTCCGACTCGTGCGCGACCTCAGCCATCCAGACCGCATCCATGCGCGGATCGAATCCGTCGAAGGCGGCAGAATTTTCGTTGAGCTGGTCTCCGAAAACCAGCACCAGATTTCTTAGATCCGACCCGTGCTTCATCGCTTCTGAATCATGGATCTGATCGCGGCTCGTTTTGTCACGAAGCCTTGAGAAGCCTGTAGTTGATCAGCGCAATCACGATTGAAATGACCAGCAGAGACAGAGAAGGAAGCATCTTGAAGAACTGGCTCTTCACCCGCAAGTGCGTGGCAACCGCGCAGGCCATCAAAAGGCTCATGCCCAGACTGCCTGCCACCGCCAGCGGCAATCGCTCAATCCCGATCAGCAACAACAGGGAGAAGGTCAATTTTAAAATGCCAACCAAATCGCGCAACCCGTCAGAGAGACCGAAATTCTTGAATTCCTGAATGATGTTGTCGTAGCGCACCACCCACACAAAGAACACGGATGCGGCCACCAGGGCTTGCAGTGAAATTGACAGCAGTTGCATGGCTGTTTTATAGGCTTCCTCTGGCGCATTGACCAGAAAAATATCAGAGTGCGAATATGTGACGCGGACTGGAGCAAGGTGTTTTCATCACAGCGCTGATCCATCAAGGATATTGCCCAGTCCAGAAGTGCGTGGAACCAACGGGAAGTTTTCGACAGTCACAGAGCAGGCATTCCATTCTTCTGTGCAGCCATGCACACCTCAACGCTCAAACATCCGCTCCATCGCGGCCACATTCTCCTTCATCACACTGAGAAAATCACCCTTGTCTGGCCTGTTCGCGCAGGGATCGAACACCACGCTATCGAGCCCTAGCCTCTTGATCTTTGCCACCGATTCTTTGGCCGGATCACCCTCCCACACCATCCATTTCGCCGGATGCGTGGCCAGAATTTTTTTCAAGTCTTCCAACTGGGCATCAGCCGGAACTTCCTCCGGCTCACAGAGCACAGCTTCAATGTTGATGCCGTAACGTCTCGCCCAATACTGATAAACCGGATGCGAGGCAACGACGGGCTGATGCGCCAGCTTCTTTCCGACTGCGACCATCCGCGTGTCGAGTGCGAGCAGATCCTTGTTCAGATCATCAAAGTTAAGCGCAAAATGCTCGACACTCTCCGGCTTCGATTGTTTCAGCGCATCGCATATCGCATCTGCCTGGGCGATGGCCTGCTGGAAATCCAGCCAGGTCGTGAACGCCGTGCCGTCATGAGAGTGCTCGCCCTGCTTGCCGTGGCTGTGGGTCATCGTGCTTTTCACCACGATGAATTTGTCCCGGAACGATGCCGAGGTGTCCACCAGCTTCGACTCTGGCAGCGTTACTTTCTCAGCCCACTTTGAATAAGCAGCCCCGTTCATCACGATTAGATCCGCTTCTTGAAGTGCCGTGATCTGTGCGTCCGATGGCTTCCAGAACGCGGGATCAGTGTCTTGCGGCACGTCGAAGATCACCTCAACTTCATGTCCGCCGATTCGTTGAACCATGTATGCCAGCGGGTAGTTGGCGGCGAAAACCCGAAGCAGAGCGGATTTGGCAATCTGATTGGGCATCGTCTCGGATTGCTTCTCACAAGAGCAAGTTAGAACAATGAGAGCGCTAATGCCCGCCAGTCGGAGGATGGTCGTTTTCACTGGGTTAAGCTAGAATGGATCCACACGATCCCAGATCAAGCTTGATTTACTCCCCCGCATTCACCACGCGACAAGCGCAACTCACTGCTTGGTCACCTGCACCCGATAGAACTTGCGCGTTCCGGCACTCAGATCGGTCACGGTGCGCACGTTGCCGACATCGCTTTGCGTGGCATTGGTCAGGGTCTGCCAGCTTCCGGCGCTGAGATCGAGACTGTATTGCACGGTGTAGACGCGACCAGCCACGATAGGATTGATGATGACTTTCTTCTGCGCTGACTGACCGACGACGGGGGCAACGGTCTGAGTGAAGGTGGAGGCCGCATTATTCGGGATGAGGCCGGCAGTGTATTTGAAAAAATTGGTCAAACCGCTGCCGTCACTCACGTAACTCGGCGCTGCATTCGGATTGTTCAGGCCGAAGTATTGCACCTGCCATGCGTCGTCGAGCCCGTCGCCGCTGTAGCCGGGCAGATCATCGTTGCTCACATTGATCACGGTCAGGTTCAAGCTGCCGCTGCTTCCGGCGAAGGAACCCTGCACGGTGGCGGCGCTGTCCTGATACACCGTGCCTGCGGTGGCGAGTCCGCCGCCGCTGATGCCGGTGATGGGACCACTCTGCACGCTCCAGGCGATCGTGTTGGCCGCCAGCGCGATGGTCGTGGCGTCATCCAGCAACTGCACGCCGTGCGGGCCCCACCGGAGTCGGCGGTGTCGGTGGCTACGTTATAGCTGGTGCTGCTGCGCGGGTCGGCGTGGAGGTGCACGGCGAAAGCCAGCGCTGCAATAAAGGGAGCGCGGGCACTCTTGCCCGCCCTCTTGAGAACGGCGGCGATGCCGCGCAGTCGAATGAAGCGGACAGGAGTGTCCGCGCTCCCTTGGGTGAGTCGTCGTTTCATCTTTTTATTCTCCTTTTTTGATGACCGCCGTCTTTGCGTCCTTCTCCGGTGCTTTGGGCACGAACTGCTCCAGCTTCACCAATCGCTCGGCGAGGGCTTTCTCCCGCGCCTCGCGTTCCTTGTCCTTCGCTTCAAGTTCGGCGAGGCGCTGCTTCATCGCGGCGTTGTCCTTCTCGGCGGTCGCCAGCTTCCGCGCGAGTTCTTGCGTGGCGGAGACGTTCAGCATGGCGATGGCGTCGTAATCCACGGCGCGGAAGTCCTTCACCTCGCGGCCATAGACGAAGACCTGGTCGCCGCCGGGCTGGAAGGCGGTGCGGAAGGCGTCCTTGCGGACTTCGAGGACTTCGTAAATGCCCTCGGTCTTTTCATCGAGGAGCTTCACGCGCTCGCCTGCTTTCAGGTCGGTGGCGAGGTGGACCCAGCCGTCTTTGAACCCGGCCTTCTTGTAGATGTCGGGGATGGTATCGATGGCTTTGGTGACGGCCTGGGGGAAGACTTTCTCGACTTGCTGTGCAATGACTTTTTTCACGGACCGACCACCTTTGGAGACGGTGTCCTTGTGGGTGTAGTCGGTGATCTCGATGCCACGGAGGGTGTCGAGGTCTGCGGCTGCGTCGGAGCGGTGGATGATGTTTTTCATGCGCGCATCCGACATGGCGCAGAAGTCGCCGGCGCGGATTTGGTGGGTGGCGAGGAGGGAGATGGTGCCGCCGCCGTCATAGGTCGTGGTGGTGGCGCCGGTGGTGGAGAAGTAGCCGAACTGCGGGACGCTACCCGCCGCCCCGAGGGTGGTGCCGCCGCTGATGACGAGCCTGGCCTGAGTGGGGGTGGAGCTGGTGCCGATGGCGACGTTGCCCGTGAGAAAGGTGGCCGTCTGGGTCGAGCCGTCGCCGATGCGGATGGTGTTCGACTCCCCAGCCACGCCATCATGACCGATGGCGATGTTGTTGTTGCCGGTGGTGAGTTTACCGCCTGCGCCTTCCCCGAGGGCAATGTTGTTGCTGCCCGTGGTGTTTAGCCAGAGCGCATAGTGGCCGCTCGCGGTGTTGTTGCTGCCCGTGGTGTTGTTGTAGAGCGCGGTGAAGCCGCTGGCGGTGTTGGCGACGCCCGTTGTGTTGGAGACGAGCGCTACGGAGCCGCTCGCGGTGTTGGAGTAGCCCGTGGTGTTAGAGTAGAGCGCGTTGTAGCCGCTGGCGGTGTTGGAGTAGCCCGTGGTGTTGGAGTTGAGCGCGTTGGAGCCGCTCGTGTTGGTGCCCGTCATGATGAAATTCCCTGCATTGGTTCCGGCAAAAAAGTTGTTGCTCCCCCCAAACGTGTGGATCAGACGGCTGCCGTTCTGGGTGATCACCCCGGTTCCGGAACTGGTGGTAGCGGGCAGGGCCAGGTTACCCAAAAGGGCGATGGTGTTGGCGCTGAAGTCCCCGCTGCCATCGCGCTTCACGATGGTGCTTGCGGTATTCGCATTGGTGGCCGCATTGGCAAGATTAGCGCCGCTGGCTACATTGGCTGCCGTGACTCCGCCAACGGTGGCGACGATGGTCGCACCCTGCGTGCCGGTGACATTGCCCGCCAGGCTGCCGGTGAAGCTGGCGGCACTGCCAGTCACGTTGCCGGTGAGAGGCCCGCTGAACGTCCCCGTGGTCGTGCCGCCGAGGGTGAGACCGGAGGCCAGCTGGCTGCTGCCCACGGCACCAGCGGCGATGTTTCCAGATTGCACGGCGTTCGGCGCCAGCATCGTCGAAGTGATGGAGCCGTTCGCGATTTGCGCGGCGCTGATCGTGCTGTCGGTGAAGGCCAGGGTCTTGCGCGTGGGCGTGCCGCTGTTGTTGGTGACGAAGACATTGGTGCCGTCGAACTCGACCGCGCCAAACACTGGTGTGGTGAGATTCACACCGGTCTGCAGCTTGAGCGGCGCGAGCGAGGTGGTGCCTGCTGCCAGCGTGAGCGTGCCGCTGAGGTTGGTGGTCGCCGCGGCGACGGTGCCGGTGAAGGTGGG
>JAIOQF010000384.1 GCA_021413535.1 Verrucomicrobiota bacterium | reverse complement strand
GATGCGGCGTGAAAACGACGTTAGGGGCCTTTAGTAAAGGGTAGTCCGCAGGTGGCGGTTCCACTTCATAAACGTCGAGCGCGGCACCGCCGACGTGACCTTCCACCAGGAGCTTTGCCATCGCGTTATCGTCGATTAGTCCGCCACGGGCGCAGTTGATGACGCGCACGCCTTTCTTACAATGACGCAGGCGTGTTTCGTTGAGCATGTGTTTCGTCTCCGTGGTGAGCGGCATGTGCATGGTGATGAAGTCGGCGTCTTTTACGGCGTCATCGAGGTTGTCGCGCAGTTCCACGTTGAGCATCTGGGCGCGATTGGCGCTGAGATAAGGATCGTAGGCTACGACGTTCATGCCGAAGGCCTGGGCGCGTTTGGCGAATTCGGTGCCGATACGGCCCATACCGAGGATGGCGAGAGTCTTCTTGTTGAGCTCGGTGCCGCTGAAACTTTTGCGATCCCATTTGCCGGCGATGATGCTGGCGTGCGCCTGCGGGGTCTTGCGCGCGAGCGACATCATGAGGGTGAATGCCTGTTCTGCGGTCGAGATGGTGTTGCCGCCGGGCGTGTTCATCACTACGACTCCGTGTTTGGAGGCGGCGGGTATGTCGATGTTGTCCACGCCGACGCCCGCACGACCGACGACCTTCAAATTTTTCGCGGAATCGAGCACTTTCGCGGTCACCTTGGCTCCGCTGCGGACGATGATGGCGTGCACGTCACGCGCTGCCTCCACCATCGCGTCCTCGGCCTTCAAGTTCATGTTTACCACCACATCGAAGGAAGGTTCCGCCTTCAGTAAATCGATGCCGATGGTGGAAATAGGGTCGTTGTTGCCCGCGATGAGGATTTTATACTTGGCCATAGGGACGTGCAGGTTAGCACCGTGCGGCAGTGGCTCAAGCTAGGACTGCTTCAAAGCGACCCGGCTTCAAAAAAAGAATTTCACCGCGCCAAACACGGCTAGCCCGAGACTGATGAACCAGAAGAGGTGCTGACGGCTCAGAATGGCGACCGAGTCGATGACGATCGCGATTAGAAGAAAGAGACCCGCGAAATCGCAGAGGTAGTTCATGGCCGAGCCCTTTTCAGCATCTTCGCGATGAACTTTTGCCACGGCGGTCAATTCCTTCATCTCGGATTCGTAACGCGCAACGTCGGCTTTGAGCGCTTCTGTTTTCTTGGTGGCGTCTGGCGCGTTGGCTGCGGTGAGCGCGATCATGTTCACCTCGAACTGCCGGAGGTTTTGTTTCAGGCTTTTGGACTGGTATTGCGCCCAGGTGTTCGCCTCCTTGCTGGTTTCGATGACGGCGTCGGTCTTGGCGTTGTCGCCCCTCATGCTGATGTAGGAGAGCAATACCGCCATGATGGCGATGCTGATTGCGACGCGTTTCTCAAAGGGATCTTTTGCTTCAGGAATTTCAGGAGTGTCAGCCATATATTTTAAAAATGAACGATTGAATCCATAGTGGAACTATGGGGCGGTGACAATACCTCAATGCACTTTCCATAGCCGGGTAAGTGTTGTGCTTGAACATTTCGTGCGGCGTCGCATCTTTCGCGTCTCATGTCTTCCAAACGAAAAACAGCCGCCTCGCCCAATCTTCACCGCAAGCATAGCGCCATCGTGGTCGATGGCGCCGAGCGCGCCGCCAGCCGCGCGATGCTTCACGCAGTGGGATTTAAGCGCGAAGATTTTAAGAAATCACAAATCGGCATCGCCAGCACCTGGAGCATGGTCACGCCGTGCAACATGCACATCGACCGCCTGGCCAAAGAAAGCGCTAAAGGGGTGGATGCCGCTGGCGGGAAGAGCATCATCTTTAATACGATCACTATTTCCGATGGCATCTCGATGGGCACCGAGGGGATGAAATATTCGCTCGTGTCGCGCGAGGTGATCGCCGACTCCATCGAGACCGTGGTCGGCTGCGAAGGCATGGATGGTTTTGTCGCCATTGGCGGCTGTGACAAAAATATGCCCGGCTGCATCATGGCTATGGGCCGTCTGAATCGCCCGAGCGTGTTTGTTTACGGCGGCACCATCTTGCCGGGATGCGTCGGACAAGACAAGCGTGATGCTGACATCGTCACGATCTTCGAAGCCGTGGGCAAGCACGCGAACCGCCAGATCACGGACAAGGAACTCATTGACATTGAGGAGCATGCCATCCCCGGCGAAGGTTCGTGTGGCGGCATGTATACCGCAAACACCATGGCCAGCGCCATCGAGGCGCTGGGCATGAGTTTGCCGAACTCCGGCGCGCAGTCTGCCGTGTCGAATGAGAAGCTCATGGACTGCTTCGATGCCGGTGCTGCCGTGATGAACCTGATCAAGCGCGGCATCACGCCTCGCGACATTATGACCAAGGAAGCTTTCGAGAATGCAATTACGCTCATCATCACGCTCGGCGGTTCGACGAATGCCGTGCTGCATCTGATCGCCATGGCGCACAGCACGGGCGTGAAACTCGGCATCGAAGACTTCGTGCGCATTGGCAAGAAGACGCCGGTGCTGGCGGATGTGAAACCGAGCGGCAAATATTTCATGAATGATCTCGTCAAGATTGGCGGCACCGTGCCGCTCATCCGCATGCTTATCGCCGAAGGCCTCATGCACGGCGACTGCCTCACCGTCACCGGCAAGACGATGAAGGAAAATATGAAAAACAGCAAGATCGTCTGGCCGAAAGATCAGCAGATTGTGCGTCCGCTAAGTAACCCGCTCAAAAAAGACAGCCACCTTGTTGTTTTCAAAGGCAATCTTTGCCCCGAAGGGGCCGTCGGCAAGATCAGCGGCAAGGAGGGTCTTAAATTTAGTGGCAAAGCCATCGTGTTTGAGAGCGAAGAAACTGCGTTGCAAGCGATCTTAAATGACAAAGTGAAAAAAGGTCACGTCATCATCGTGCGCATGGAGGGCCCCAAGGGCGGTCCCGGGATGCGCGAGATGCTTTCACCCACCAGCGCCATCATGGGCAAGGGTTTGGGCAAAGACGTCGCGTTCATCACCGACGGAAGATTCAGCGGCGGCAGCCACGGTTTCGTGGTTGGTCATGTCACCCCGGAGGCGTTTGTTGGGGGACCAATCGCCGTCATCAAAAACGGCGACACCATCACTATCGATGCCGAGAAGCGCGCGATTACGCTGGGAATTTCTGCTGCGGAGTTGAAATCACGTCTCAGCAAGTGGAGGCAACCCAAGCCGCGTTACACACGCGGTGTGCTGGCGAAATATGCGAAGCTCACCTGTGATGCGAGCCATGGGGCTGTGACAGATTTAGCGTTGTAGTTTTCAAGACCACGCACTTTTGCATTTACTCTTATGAAGATGCCAAAAATTAAATCCACGAGCCCTACCGGCTGGTGGATTGCCGCTCTTCTTGTGAAAAATCCGTCAGGCGACAACTCTGCGTATTGGAATAATCATCGGCTCGTCCGTGCCTCCCAGTGGCGTGAGGCATTTCGCCGCGCCGTTCAAATGGGTGAGAATGATGCACGAGAAGGAGACAAAGCATTTGGAGCAGGTCACGAGTTTGTGGGAGTTACAGACCTTGTGCCGATTCACGATAAATTCGAAGACGGCGCCGAAATTTTGTTTGAGGAATATGATGGTGCTGACAACGATCCGTCCAAGCCCCCGATCGATGTATTCACTGAAGCAGAGTTGGCGGAAATCTATGAATCTTGAGCCGATCTAGCGGGTTTTCCAATCGCGTAGCGGTCACGGGTAACAGCTCCAGAGACAAATCACGAATCACCTCGCTTCCGGCAACTGCAGCGGACCATGCTTCGCTCTCGCGCGTAGGGCGTTGATCACCCGGAGCACGCCGGGCAGCCGGATCATCCATAATTCCAGCCGACGCTTGCCGGGAAAATTCAACATCATGATTCCAATTACGATGGTCAGCAGGCCCTGCCCAGGAAGAAAAAGCATCGTGAAACCTGCGGCGACGAGCAAAATGCCGACGACATTCTTTAAAATGAGTCCCGTCCATCGGATGATGGGATGCCGTCCTGCGAGTGTCTGGTCTTGATCGCGATGGGGCATAAAGTAGTCCTCGCCCATGCGCACGCAGAGGATGGGAATCAGGATGAGCGATCCGACGAAGGTCAGCGCTGAGAAGGCGCCGAGCCAGACGAGAAATTCCTTATGATGATGGAGGTATTCGGACATGCTGTATATCATCGGGAGCCTGACACACCCGGCAAGCCGGACACGCGGGAACATTCACTTGTTGAGCTAGCCCGATTCGCCCAATGTCACAGGCTGCACTGTGTAGGCATATTTGCCGATATAAAATTTTAAGCCAGCCCGGAGCAAAATTAAATCATGGGCGCGCGGTGTTGAACTATCCGCGCATTTGATGGCTCCGGCTTCGATGGGCTCCAGCCAGAACTGGCCTTGTAAATAATGGAGTCTGGCCGCTGCTGAATCACTGTTGTCCACCTGAAGCCAAGGACGACCAGATTGCGAGAAGTGCAGACCGACATCACTAAGAACGAGCGCGGCCTCCCAAAGCATGACACCGGGCCCACCGGGTCGGGCTACGAGCGCACCTTGCGGCTCGGCAGATTCATTCCAATCCAGCCGGTCTGCGAAGACGCGGGGACTTTGGTCATCCAATTTTACACGATGCAACTCCACTGGATATTCTCCCGCGAGGAGCATGAATGTCGGCGAATCAAGCATCAAGCCGGCTCCCACCGGGGTATCGCGATAAGTGCTGGGGTTGAGCATGTCCGTCTCCTCGAGCTCTATCCGACTACCAGTCACCCGAACGCGAGCTTGGACGCGACTGATGCGTCGCGTGCGTCCATCAGCCGCACTTGATCGCGGGCGGAACTGAGCAACAAAATCCGAGTCTCCCGCACTACGGCCCAAGAGCAGCCATTCAACCGCAGCCAGCGAGAAGACTGGAGCCTCTTCGACTTCCGGCATCAAGCGGAGGCGCTGAGCCGATGGAAGTGTCGCCACGGCCACGGCGTCCGATTGGTGCACCACGAGAGGCGCTTTGGCGGATTCCGCTGTTGCTGCCGCGCTGGGTAGCGGCAAACGCACGGTCAGTGCAGGATCAAAAGCCGGAGCGGCGGCGCGCAACTCTGTTTTCGACGCAGTTAAAGCAAGCGAACGCAGGCGCTCCGTTTGCGTGGCGATATCCAGTTGCATCGGACTGCCGAAAAGTTCCTCCGTGAAGTTTCGGGCGCTGGCGAATCCGGCGCGGGCTTCGCCTGTCAGCGCGCGGCGCAGGTGGATGTTCTGTTGCGAAGTGAATTGCGGCACCGGCTGATATCGCATGTTATGGCCGCGCAACGTTCTCGGTTGTCCGAGCAGGTCACAAGCAAGCGCTGCCAGTGCCGGGACATATTCCCGCGAATCTTTTGGAATCGGATCTGCTGACTGCTTCAGATCGGCAGTATTGAATTGCATGGTCTGCATCGGATCGAATCCGGGCAGTTCCGATCCGACCGCGTCAAAAATTGGCATGTCCGGCACTGGAACGCGCGGGAGACCGAGCCGCTCGTTTAAATAGAGATGCGCGACATCGAGCATCAGCTTGGGCCAGCCTTGCCGCACCGCAGACTCGGCCGCATCGGTCACCAGACGGAGAAATGCTTCCACTTCCTCGAGCTCCAGCGACTGCTGTTCCTGGAGAACTTCGCGCAAGCTTACCTCACCAGGAAACTCCGAAATCACCGCTTGAAAATCAGGTTCGAAACGACACTCAATCGCCCGGCAGAGAAGCGCCGCCGAGGGATGAACCAGCGCCTCGCCGACCTGCTGCTGTCTGGCCACAGCTTTGGTGCTGATGGCCTTCGCATAGTCGCAGAAGCTCAATACGAAACGATCGCCGGTTCCGCCAGCGCTAAGCAGCTCGTAGCGCTGGTGGGTCGCGGAGCAGGCAGGCAACCGGCCTGCAATCGTGTAACGATGATGGAGGATTTGTTCGAATTTCATTCGTCAGTCAGAAGAGGGTAAGGCGCGTGATGAAAATGTCGAGCGTGCGGCATGGGTTCAACAATCTTTGAAGTGAAGTGACCAACGGCATGTCGCTGCGATCACGGTCTGAGAAAAGTTTTGGACAATAACGCAATTATGAATTTCCAAACCGTGCGCGCACTCAGGATGCTTGTGCAAAATGGTCGGAGTCATTAGGTTGGGCTACGCCCAACGCGACGACTAATTCAGGTTGCGAAAGGATCTTTTCGCAGCTGATCGAGCCACGTTCAAGATGGTGGTCAGGTGGCTAGCTCAGATTTCATATCTCGAGCGCGGGTTCGCCGGCTCGCCCGCCTCGACTGAAAAGCGGTCGGTCACAGACCATTCATTTGCTTACACGACTTCGCTCCATTTCAAGACTCTGGTAGATCACGAATTTTACCAAAAGGAGGAATGTTACTCACTCTGGATGGTATAAGATCCGTGTCGTAGTGAAAAAATTTCTCATTTGGACATCTCATTGTGACAAATTTTCTCTCATGGTGGTGCCTTGATGGGATATTTATCGTGGTTGCCCCAAGGGTTCTGTTTGGCACGGAATTTGCCCAGAGTGCAAATATGGTTCCCAGTCTCCACTCTGTCGGGCGGTCGGGCAAGGGGCCTGCCAGTCGGACCGGTTAGCCGCGGCGGATCGCCGGGCCGGCAGGATTTTCTAACAGCAACCGTCGCATAGAAAATCAAACCATGAATACATTGACTCGTTGGAATCCTCTGAGGGAACTTGAAGAGTTCCAGAATCGCATCCTTGGCGCATTCAAACCCGCCTCAGCCGATCGCGGCAACGGCAAGGAATCGCTGACGGCGGCGGAATGGATGCCGTTGGTGGATATAGCCGAAGATGACAAGGAATATGTCATCACGGCGGAACTGCCGGAGGTGAAGAAAGATGATGTGAGGGTGACCGTGGAAAATGGCGTGCTCATCATCTCGGGCGAACGGAAGTTCGAGAAGGAAGAGAAGAACAAGAAGTATCATCGCGTCGAACGCTCGTATGGCAGCTTTGCGCGAACCTTTGCGCTGCCGGATGACGGCGATGCGGCGAAGGTGAACGCGGAATTCAAGGACGGGCTTCTCAAGGTCCGCGTGGCCAAGAGCGAAGCGGCTCGACCAAAGCAAATCGAAGTGAAGGTGAGCTAATTCCTGCATCAGAAGCGCCGGACGTCATTCCTGTGGGATGACCTGTCCGGCGCAAGACAAATAAACCAAACAAACCACAACTAACCTATGAAAACACATATCACCGATAACATAGTTCGCTCCATGGCGCTGGGTGCGGTTATCTTAAGTGCGGGTGTCTTGACCTCGTTGTCTGGAGTTTTAGGTGCAGACTCTGATCATGGCGGATTCGTCGGGAAAATGAAACAATGGCAGGAACGGATGTCCGAGACGTTCCGCGACGCCATTGGCGCTCTTCGAGGAAAGACGGAAAGCGGGAAGTCTGCGGCGAGCGCCTCCATGGATCTGCGCGAGCAGAGTGACACTTACACGTTGCGGCTGAGCCTGCCGGATCGTGATCTGGACAAGGTGGAGGTGACTCTCGATGGCAAGACGTTGCGCATCATGGCGCCGGAGCAAGGTGCGGCTGGACGCTATGAGCAATCCATCGTCCTGGCGGATGTGTCAAAAAGCACATCGTTGCAGATCGACCGCAGGCAGAAGGACGGCATGATTGTGGTCACAGTTCCGAAGGAACTGCCATCTGACGAGCCAGTAAAATCGCCTCCATTCAGTGATCCGCTCCTGGAGCCATTGTCGGATTTGGATCGATCAGTCATGGAACGGATGGAGCGCATGCAACGGGAAATGAATCGTATCTTCAAAGAGTCTTTCGATGAGTTCAAACTCATGCCCGAACATCGGAGCTTCTTCGACGAGCAGAGGTTTGGATCGTCTGTCGACCTGAAAGAAGAGGGTGATAATTATGTCATCCGAGCCTACCTGCCCGGAAGAAACATGGACAATGTAAACGTCACCGTTGACGGCCAGACGTTGAAGATTGAAGCCAAGGAGGAAGAGAGCACGGGCGGAAAGAAGAATGAAAAGCAGCGAATGGAGCGCAGAAGTCATTTTATGCAGATCATTACCCTGCCCGGACGCGTCAACGCGGTAAAAATGAAAACCGACCGCAAAGATGGCGTGCTCATTGTCACGCTGCCGAAGGCATAAATCCTCTGAAAAATGTGCGGAAGCATCGAGCCGATCTATCGAGCCAACACTAACCAGATTGAAGCTTCATGAGGTCCTTGGAAAACTCCTGTAGAAGCCGGGCGATTCCAGTTGTCAGGCTGAGCAATCTTGTTTGCGGCATGTTTCTCCTGCTGCAATTTGCCTCATTGTCTGCGGCACCGGTGCTCAAGACTGACAACTCGGCGCTGGGTTCGGAGTCGGCTGCCAGATTCAGTTTTGGCCCGGTTGTGAAAAAGGTTTCGCCGAGCGTGGTGAATATCTACACGGCGAAAACCATTCGCGAGAACACCCGCGTTCCGATGGACGACGCTTTCCTGCGACAGTTCTTCGGATTGCCGGGCGGCTTTCAAAGCGTGCCCAGAGAACGGCGCGAGCAAAGCCTGGGCTCCGGTGTGATCGTGACCGAAGACGGTTACATCTTGACTAATAATCACGTTGTTGAGGCGGCTGATGAAATCAAGGTGGCTCTGGCGGATGACAAAACCATCTACGATGCGAAGATCGTGGGCACTGATCCGCAGACGGACGTGGCCTTGATCAAGGTTGAGGCCGGCCATCTCCCTGCAATCACAGTGACCGACAGTGACAAGCTCTCGGTGGGTGATGTGGTGCTGGCCATTGGCAATCCGTTTGGCGTGGGTCAGGCCGTTACCATGGGGATCGTCAGCGCCAAGGGGCGTGGGGGCATGGGCATCGTGGACTACGAGGATTTTATTCAGACCGATGCTTCGATCAATCCAGGCAATTCAGGCGGAGCGCTGGTGGATGCTGCAGGCCGGCTGGTGGGAATCAACAGCGCGATCTTAAGCCGCAGCGGAGGAAATCAAGGAATTGGTTTTGCCATACCTATTAATTTGGCGCGCTTTGTCATGGAGCGACTCGTTGCTGAAGGCAGGGTAGTGCGAGGTTATCTTGGTTTTACCTTGCAAGCGCTGACGCCGGAACTGGCCCGCGCGTTCGGGCTGCCCGAAAACTCCGGCGCACTGGTGGGAGATGTGACACCACGTTCGCCAGCAGCGGAGGCTGGGTTGAAGGAAGGCGACGTAGTGGTAGAATTCGAAAGCAGGAAAGTGAATGACAGCCGTCAACTGCGCCTCATGGCAGCTGAGATTGCGCCGGGCGCCAAAGTGCAGCTCACAGTGCTGCGCGACGGTAAGAAGCAGCCTCTGATGCTTCGACTCGGTGACACGCCCGGCGAAGGTCTCGGCAGGCTCAGCGCCCGCAATTCACCACCCAAGCGATCCCCGGGCAACGCTTCGCCGCTGGCCGGCATGTTGATTGAGGGCATTGATGGCCGGACACGATGGCAGCTCAATCTTCCAGCGCAATTACGCGGCGTTCTCGTGGTGGAACTTGATCCTGCTTCACCTGCAGCCATTGCCGGCCTGCGCGCTGGCGATGTCATTTTGGAAATCCAGCGGCAACCTGTTACCAGCACCGAGGAGGCGGTTACACTTGGAAAAAAAATCTCGGCAGAAGAAAGCGTGCTGTTGCGCGTCTGGAGCAACGGCAGCAGTCATTACGTTGTCGTGCATGGCATCAAAAGCTGAAACGTCATAAACCAGAATCAACCAGACTTGAAAGTCGCAACCGGGACCCTGGGTGAATCAAAGCTCGTGGAAGATTAGCTGTCCGAAATCGGCCCGCAGCAAGTCTCCGTGAAGAAGACTCATGTCGTCCTGCTGCTGGCAGTCATCGTTGGTATTGCGCTCGTTGGCGGCAATGTCTTGCTGATGACGGCTGAAAAAAATGTTTAAAATGACATACACTCGGACTTTTAATACTTTCGCCACCAATCGCTCTTGAGCAGACCCCATTCGATTTCAATCCGGTCGTGCCGCTGGAAACCGGCGCGCTCCAGATAGGGATCTGGCGGTGTCAGCGCTCTCGCCGGCAAGCGTGTCGTCAAGCGGAAGAAGGCATACATGATGGCGAGGATTGCTCGGGTGCGAACGCGCTGCCAGCCTTTTGCAGCGACTTGAAAATCCGCCAGCAGCCATGTTGCATTCGGGGCTGCGGCACCAGCGATAGAAGGAATCAGATCGTTCAGTTGATCGGCTCGAAAACAGTCGAGGAAGAAATGAGTCGCGATCAAATCGAAGACGGCTTGCGGTGTCGTCCAGGACAGCACGTCTGCTTGAATCCAGTGCACGCGTGAATCATCGAGTCCGTGATTCGCGAGATTGCTCCGTGCCTGCCGGATCATCCCCGCGCTCGCATCAACGCAGGTGATGTGTGACTTTGGAAACCGGCGGAGGCATTCGTGAAGGAACTGCCCATGCCCTTCGCCGAGCGTGAGGATGTTTTGCGGTGTCGGAATCTGGTCTAGAAATGCTGTGCGACAGCGCTGCATTTTATCACCGGCGGCGATGCGTTCTATCAAATGATAAATTGGCGCGAGTCTGTCGAAGCTCATGGTCGAACGAAGTCCAGTTTGCGTGAGCCAGCAATGGCGTTGCCACCATAAACCAGCGGCGGGCGCGCCTATTGCATACGCGTCCACGTCCAGTGAACTGCCATGCTCGCTCCATGTGATTGGTGTCTTTTGTTGCCATTTTTACAAGTATTCATTGGCGGGTAATGTGACGGAGTCGATTTGCCCGTATATCCTGGCTCCACATCGCTTGGTCCAGCGTGCGGTAGTTGATGGTTTCCAGGATGTGGTTGGAAAGAATGCTGTCGCTGGCTTCGAGATCAGCCAGGGTGCGGGCGCTGAAGTTCTGGTCGGCCGATCATTTGGCTGCAGGTTTCGGAGTGATTTCGGATTTCACTTCCTTCTGCAGCACGGCTTGGACCTTGGTGCCTTCGGTGATCTGCACCTGGGGATTCACGGCCACCTGATCATCAGTGGTCAGGCCGGTGAGGACTTCGATATTGTTTCCGAAGTCACGTCCGGTAGAGATGGGCTTCAGATGGACGACGCCGTCTTTCACGAGCATGACGCGGGTGCCTTCGCTGGTGGCCATGATGGCGCTGGTGGGGATTTGCAGAACCTGATGATGTGAGGTCAGGGCGAGCTTCACCTGCCCATACATGCCGGGATAAAGGCTGCCGTCCGGATTGGGGAATATAAGGAGGAAAAGCATGGTGCGCGTGGCCGGGTCAAACTGTCCGGCATTCCCCGCGATGATGCCTTGGTATTCACGGCCGGGATAATTACGCACTGTGAGGACGGGTATGCTCTTGAGATTGATGTCCGTGGCATAGGACTGCGGCGCGTGAATGATGATGCGCGCGTTGTCGATCTCGGAAATGGTGAAGAGCTCCGCGTTGGCGTTGTTCCCTTGCGAGACAAGCGCCCCCACATCGAGAAATCGAAAGGTGATGCGGCCCGCATAAGGTGCAACGACCTTCTCGAAACCTTGTAAAGTAGTGAGTCGCTGCACTTCCGCCTCGGCATACTCCACATCGGCCTCGGCGCGGGTTACGCCGTTGGCGGCGTTGTCGCGCTGTGCTGTTTTGATGTCCAACTCTTCAGCCGTCCGCGCAGCAGACGGCAGGTTCCGTTCGCGCTTGAGTAGGCGTTCGGCGAGTTCGAGATCGGTTTTGCTCTTGGCCAAGCTGGCTTTCGCCTGATCGAGAGCTGCCCGGCTGCGCACCAGCTCGGCGTCGATTTCGGGCGCATCGATCTCGGCGAGCAACTGGCCTTCCTTGACTATGTCATTAATTTCCGCATGCAGCTTTTTCAGGTAGCCGTTGGTGCGGGCGATGATGGTTGTGCTTTTGTTTGCCTTGATGTCGCAGTTCAGGGTAACTTCGCTGTCACCGGGCGTTTCTCGAGGCTTCGCCACCGAGAGCTTGGGAATGGCGTTGGCACGTTCTTGGGCGTCTGCTTTGATTTCATTACCCTGCTTTCTTCTCGGCTCGCTCCCGAGAAAAAACATGGCGGCAATGAAAATGAGGAAGACAACCAGCACGAGAATGATGCTTCCGGCCCCGGGCTTCTTCAGGTCAGGCGGGATATCGTGTTCTGTTGCACTATGGGATGATTCCGGGTTCATGGCAGCATGGGTTACATCAGTTCCATTTCCACCTGTGTGACGCG
Organism: Verrucomicrobiota bacterium; assembly: GCA_021413535.1. Taxonomy (GTDB): domain Bacteria; phylum Verrucomicrobiota; class Verrucomicrobiia; order Verrucomicrobiales; family Verrucomicrobiaceae; genus VFKE01. The sequence goes on along the minus strand of JAIOQF010000384.1, from coordinate 8,767 downwards.
TGCGGTGCGCCGCAACAGGCTGTAAATTACGGGGACAAAAAACAGCGTGGCAAAGGTGGCGAAGCAAAGTCCGCCGATGACGGCACGACCCAGTGGGGCGTTCTGCTCGCCACCCTCACCGAGTCCAAGCGACATGGGCAGCATCCCAATGATCATGGCCAGTGCGGTCATGATGACGGGCCGCAGGCGGGTGAGTCCAGCAGACAGCGCCGCCTGGCGCGCGTTCATGCCAGTCTCACGCTGGTCATTGGCAAAGGTGATCATCAGGATCGAGTTCGCCGTTGCCACGCCGATGCTCATGATCGATCCCATGAGGGCGGGCACGCTGATCGTGGTGTGAGTGGCCCAGAGCATCCAGAGAATTCCTGACAGCGCGCCCGGCAGCGCCATCAAAATGATGAGCGGATCGAGCCACGATTGGAAATTTACCACCATGAGCAGATAGACCAGCAGCACGGCGAACACGAGGCCGTAGGCCAGCCCAGTGAACGAGGTGCTCATGCTCTCGATCTGGCCGCGCAGCACCATGGTGGAACCGCGCGGAAGCTGCTTGCGATACGCGTCGAGCAGCTTGTTGATTTTATCCGCAGCAGAGCCGAGGTCGGTGCCCTGCACGCCCATCAACAGGTCAACGGTGCGCTGGATGTTGTAATGGGTCACGTTGGACGCCGAGGCGCCGTGTTCGATCGTCGCGAGATTGCCGAGGAGCTGGGGCTCGGATTTGCCGTTGCTTTTGGGCGGGAAAATGGCGGTGTTTTTCAGATCGCTGCTGCTCTGGATAAGATTCTGCGGAGTCTGCACATAGACGCTGTAGGTCACACCGTTTTGCGGATTGAGCCAGAAGTTGGGCGCACTGGTGTTGCTGGAAGCCAGCGAGATGAGCATGTCGGAGGCCACGTCTTTTTGCGTCAAGCCAATCTGGCTGGCAAGCACGCGATCCACATCCACACGAAGGTCCGGCGTCTCCGGCACCTGCTGCATGTGGACATCCACCACGCCGGGAATGGCGGTAAGTTCGGATTGCAATCTGCGGCCAATCGCGAGGTTCTCCGCCGTGTTGCGCGTGGGGCCGGTAATCTGGATGTCGATGGGCGCGGAGAGTCCGAAGTTGAGCACCTGCGTCACGATGTCAGAGGGCGCGAAGAAAAATGTGATGTTGGGAAATTGTTCCGGCAACTCTTTGCGCAGGACACGGAGATACTCCGCAGTCGGCGGATGATTTTCCTTCAATGAAACCAGGATCTCGACATCCGCTGGAGACATCTGCGTGCCGTCGCTTAGCGAGAGATTGATGCCGCTGTTGGGGATGCCCATGTTGTCGATCACCGTGACGATCTGCTCTGGCGGAATGATCTTGCGGATGGCCTGCTGCACTTCAGCGAACTGCCGCTCCGTCTCTTCAATGCGCGTGCCGGGACGGCAGCGCACATGCAAGCGAATCTGGCCTGCATCCACGGTTGGAAAAAAATCCTTGCCGACAATGGGGAACAGGCAGCACGAACCGGCGACGAGCGCCGTGAAGCCCGCCACCACGAGAAGACGATGATCGAGCGACCAGTCGAGGAAACCCCCGTAGATTCTGCGGAAGCGCTCGAAGCCGCGGTTGAACGTGTCATGAAACTGGATCACGAGCCACGCCAGGGCCACGGTTGCGCCCAGCCCGAGCGCAGACATGGCCATTAAGCGCCAGTGTGTGACGATCCATTGCCAGAAGCCGACCGACAAGGCCACTGACGTCAACCCGGCCAGCATCAGAAGAATCAGGTGATTGCGGCGGGACTTCGAGGACACTTCCGGCACCACCATGGGAGGCTCGTCCGGATGCTCCACGTCGTGTTTATGCCGCAGCGCGGCCTGTGCGTGCGGGTCTTTCTCGTCGAGCACACCGCCATACCTTTCAACCTCTGCGGCCAGCAGGTAATGCACCATCGTCGGCACGAGGGTCCGGCTGAGGAGATAGCTCGTAAGCATGGCGAAAACGACTGCCATGGCCAGTGGCGTGAAGAGGAACTTTGCCGTGCCACTGATGAACACCACCGGAACGAAGACGATGCAGATGCAGATCGTCGCCACGAATGCCGGCACCGCGATCTGCGAGGCACCGTCGAGGATGGCCTGCACGAGACGTTTCCGCTGATGCAGATTGCGATGGATGTTCTCGATCTCCACCGTCGCGTCATCCACAAGGATGCCCACGGCCAGCGCCATGCCGCCGAGCGTCATTACATTGAGCGTCTCACCAAGTGCGCCCAGCACGATGATGGACACCAAGATGGATAAGGGGATGGAGATGATCACGATCAGCGTGCTCCGCCATGAGCCGAGGAACAAAAGAATCATTAGCGCCGTCAGTCCTGCGGCGATGAATGCTTCTTTGACCACGCCCTCCACCGAAGCTCGGACAAAGACAGATTGATCGAGCATCAGATCAATCTTCAGATCCGGCGGCATCGTCTCGCGGATGTGTGGCAGTGCGGCCTTCACCGCATCCACCACCGCGAGCGTCGAGGCGTTGCCCAGCTTGAGGATGGTCAACAGCACGCCGCGCTTGCCGTCGGTATGGACGACGTTCGTTTGCACGATGTAGCCATCGCGCACATGGGCAATATCCTTCAGCAGCACCGTCGCGCCGTTCACGGTCTTCACCGGCAGATTGTTCAATCCCTCAATCGCCTCGGGGCTGCTGTTGAGCGAGACTTGATACTCCTGCACCCCAATTTTTGCCGGGCCGCCGGGAAGGATGAGGTTCTGGGTGTTGATGGTATTGGACACCTCCGTCGCCGTGACATCGAAGGCGCGCATTTTTTCCGGGTCCAAATCGACCATCACCTGCCGCTGACGCCCACCGTAAGGATAGGGGATCTGCACGCCCGGAATGGTCACCAGTTGTGGCCGCAGGAAGTTCACTGCAAGGTCGAAGAGCTGCTGCTCGGGAATGGTGTCACTGGAGAGTGAGAGCTGCACCACCGGCACGCTGGAAGCATCGTATTGGATTATCAGCGGAGGCGTCATTCCCGGCGGCATCTGCCTGATGGAGGTCTGCGCCATCGCGGTGATCTGGGCGATGCCGCTCTCAATCTTTGCGCCCGGCTGGAAAAAGATCTTCACCACCGCGGTGCCCTCCAGCGACTGGCTTTCGATGTGTTCAATGTTGTTCACCACTGTCGTCAGGAATCGCTCAAACTGAGTCGTCACACGCTGCTCCATTTCTTCCGGCGAGAGGCCATCATAGCGGAAAATCGCGGACACCACCGGGATGTTGATCACCGGAAAAATATCCGTCGCCATCCGGGAGATCATCAGGAACCCAAGGATGGCCGCGAGCATAGACGCCACTACGAACGTGTAGGGGCGCCGGAGGGCGAGGCGGACAATCCACATGACTTCGAGACAGGATTAAGAATTACGCTCCGGGCCGAAAAGCTTTCGCAGCAGGTCCATGCTCTTCCCCAATGAAATACGCTGCGCATCGCTCAGTTGTGCCAGCTTTCCGTCGATTTGTGCCAGAGTCGCCCTCCGAGCGGAGTCCAGCACTGACAGGCCTTTGGCCGTGATTGCCAACTCCATCACCCGGCGGTCATTCTTTCCGCCGCCACGCTTGATAAGTTTCTGCAGCTCCAGCGCGGCCATCATGCGGGAAGCAATCGGCAACGATGCCGCCAGATGCTCCGCCAACGCGGTGAGGCTCACCGCGGGATTGTCATTGATAAAATAAAGCGCCCGGAATTGCGGCACTGACAATCCTTTGCGATGACGCCGCATTTGCTTGCGGATAAACCAGATCGTCGGCGGAACCGAATTGAGGATTTTCACCGCGCAATTGGAAGCATTCGGTTTGGTTGTCATTGATAATAGTTGTGTTTAACAACTATATTGCCTGAAAGCTGTTTGTCGAGCTCAAATGAGCCCATTCGTTCCCGGGAGGAGCTTTCGCGTGGATGAAACGCTTCAGATATTAGCTCCACATCGCCCGATCCAGCGTGCGATAATTAATCGCTTCGAGTATCTGGTTGCCGCTGATTTTCTCACTACCCTCAAGATCAGCCAGCGTGCGCGCTACTTTCAAAATGCGGTCATGCGCGCGGGCGCTGAAGTTTTGCCCGGTCATGGCTTGTTCGAGAAAGCCTGCGCCTTCGTTGTCAAGCTCGCAATGTTTTCGAATCAGACGCGGCCCCATGCCGCTGTTGGTGTGGACTCCTTTATCCTTGGCAAAACGTTCGCGCTGGATGGCGCGGGCATTTTCCACTCGCCGCCGAATAATTTCCGATCCCTCAGTCTGTTCGGTCGATGAGAGCGTTTTGTATTCGACAGAGGGAACTTCGACATGCAGGTCAATGCGATCCAGCAAAGGGCCGCTGATGCGCTGGCGGTATTTTTGAATCACCACCGGGCCGCAGCGGCATTCTCTTTTCAGATCGCCGTAGTATCCGCAGGGACAGGGGTTCATGGCTGCGACCAGCATGAAACGCGCGGGGAACGTGATGGAACCGACGGCGCGGCTGATGGTGACCTTGCCGTCTTCGAGCGGCTGGCGCATGACTTCAAGCGTGCTACGCCGGAATTCCGGTAGTTCATCGAGAAACAAAACGCCGTTGTGCGCCAGGCTGACTTCGCCGGGGCCGGGATTGCTCCCGCCGCCGAGCAAGCCGGCATCGCTGATGGTATGATGCGGCGAACGAAAGGGCCGGGTGGCAATAAACGAACACGATTCTCCGAGCAATCCGCCTGCGCTGTGAATTTTCGTGGTCTCGATGGCTTCATCCTCGCTCATGCCGGGCATGATGGTGGGAATGCGCTTGGCTAGCATGGATTTACCGGTTCCGGGTGGACCGATGGTGAGAATGTTGTGCCCGCCGGCGACGGAGACTTCAATGGCGCGCTTGGCATCCTGCTGCCCCTTCACCTCGTTGAAATCAATGCCGTAAGATGCATGCGCCTGGAAAAATTCCGTCGCGCGGCAGGGCTCCGGCTCAATCACTTTGTCGCCGCGAAGGAACTCAACTGCCTCGCGCAGGTCGTTCAAGCCGATGACCTCAATGCCCTCCACGATACTGGCCTCCGCAGCGCTTCGCTTGGGCACCAGCAATTGTTTGCGTCCCCGGCTCCGTGCTTCCAGCGCCGTGGCCAGGATGCCGCGCACCGGACGCAATTCGCCATTGAGTGCCAGCTCTCCGACCACGCAGCATTCAAGAAGTCGCGCGGGTTCCAGTTTTTCGCGACCTGCAACTAGAGACAAAGCGATGGGCAGATCAAAGCCCGGTCCTTCTTTGCGCAGGTCGGCGGGCGCGAGGTTCACCGTCAGCGTGCCGCTGGTCGGTGCATAAAATCCGCAAGCCCGTATCGCGGACAACACGCGGTCGCGGCTTTCCTTCACCGCCGTGTCCGGCAAACCGACGATACTCATGCGAAATTGCAGGCCGGTCGATTCGCTGGACTCGATCTCGATCTCCACAGCATTGACGCCGAGCAAGGTGGCCGAGTAGGTGCGGGCGATCATAGTCGAGTCCTTAGCATTGAATCCATTGATGCGAAGTGATTTGTGATCACGGCATCATAACGGACGTTCACGCCAAAAGTTCCTTTACCACCTTGGAGGCCTCAACGCCAGTAAGCCGGAAGTCGAGACCCTGGAAGCGATGGGTCAGGCGGGTGTGATCAATGCCGAGACAATGCAGGATGGTGGCGTGCAGATCGTGGATCGTCACGGGATTCTCCACGATGTTGAATCCGAATTCATCCGTGGAGCCATACACTAAGCCGGGCTTGATGCCTCCGCCTGCCATCCAGAGGGAGAAGCATCGGCCGTGATGATCGCGCCCGTATTTGTCGAGATTCGCGCCGCCTTGCGCGTAGGGCGTGCGGCCGAATTCGCCGCCCCAAATGACGAGGGTGTCATCCAACAGTCCGCGTTGCTTGAGATCTTTAACCAAGGCCGCCGAGGGTTGATCCACATCGCGGGTGATCTTCGGCAGGCGATCGGTCAGTCCGACATGATGATCCCAATCGCGGTGATAAAGCTGGATAAAACGCACGCCGCGTTCCGCGAGTCGACGGGCGAGCAGGCAGTTGCGCGCGAAGGTGCCGGGCTTGGTGACATCCTCGCCATACAAGGCCAGCGTTGCCGGCGATTCTTTTCCCATGTCCATCATCTCCGGAACGCTGGCCTGCATCCGGTAGGCGAGTTCATACTGGCTAATGCGCGTTTCGATTTCCGGATCGCCTTGCGTGGCAAATCTTTCGCGATTCAACGCTGCGACGCGGTCAAGCATGGAGCGACGTTGCGCGCGTGTGACGTTTTTTGGATCGCTGAGGTAGAGCACCGGATCACCATCGGTGCGCAACTGAACGCCCTGATGTTTGCCGGGGAGGAAGCCGTTGCCCCAGAGGCGCGAGAGTAAACCCTGGCCGGGTTTGCCATCGCTGGCGATGGAGGTGAAGACAATGAAAGCGGGCAGATCGCTGTTCATGGTGCCGAGTCCGTAGTCGAGCCATGCGCCCATGCTAGGGCGTCCGGGTTGCTGATTGCCGGTTTGAAAAAAGGTAATCGCCGGGTCGTGATTGATTGCGTCGGTGGTCATCGACCGGACGATCGCGATCTCGTCCACGATACTCTGCGTATGCGGCAGCAGATCGCTGATCCACGCGCCGTTCTGGCCGCACTGGCGGAAACTGTATTTGCTGGGCTGAAGCGCGAGCCGCGCCTGGCCGGACACCATGCCCGTGATACGCTGTCCCTGCCTTACAGAATCGGGCAGATCTTCATTGAACCGCTGTTTGAGCAGCGGCTTCGGATCAAACAGCTCCAGATGCGATGGCCCGCCCGATTGAAACAAACAGATCACGCGCTTGGCTTTCGGCGCGAAGTTTGGAAACACCGAGGTGTTGCCGGTCATCGCGGCGGATGCACCGAAAAGCTGGTGCAGCGCCGCCGCTCCCACGCCGTAACCGGTGCGCATGAGAAAATCGCGGCGTGAAAGCGTGTTGTCGAATCGTTGGCAGTGCATGGGCGATCGGGTGTTCTGTCACTCGCGCGTGACCAATTCATCAAGGTTCAGGAGAATGCTGCCTACAGTGGCAAAGGGAGTTTCATCAGCGGACTGTCGCGCATCAGCGAGCGCGCGCTGAAGTTCGGCGAATTCCGCAGCCGCAGGTGCGCGGCCGGTGGCGAGTTGAAAGCCCCAGTGCAGCTTTGATTCATCCGTGGTGCCGCCTTCCTTTTCCATGCGTTGACCAAGTGCGCGTGCCGCTTGGACGAAGCCCGGTTCGTTCATCAGCACCAGCGCCTGCAGAGGCGTGTTCGTCCGCGAGCGCCTTACCGTGCAAGTTTCGCGCGCCGGAGCATCTAAGGTGCCCATCACGGGATGCAGCGCGGTGCGCTTCCAGAAGGTGTAGAGCGACCTGCGGTAAAGATCGTCGCCCTTGCTGGTCATCCACTGATTTTTGTCATCCACAGTCACACCTTTGTAAAATCCATCGGGCTGCTCCGGATAAACGCTGGGGCCGCCGATTTTCTCCGTAAGCAATCCACCCAAGGCCAGCGCCTGGTCGCGGAGGAATTCAGCCTGCAGACGCAATCTGGGAGCACGAGCCAGCAACCGGTTCTCCGGATCACGCGCCAGCATCTCGGGTGTGATCTGCGAGGACTGACGATATATGGAAGAAAGCACCATCATCCGCACAAGCGCCTTCACATCCCAGCCGCTGTCCACAAAATGACGCGCCAGCCAGTCGAGCAGCTCGGGGTGGCTGGGATAGTCGCCTTGCGATCCAAAATCCTCCAGCGTTTTGACCAGTCCTATGCCGAAGAACTGTGCCCAGAACCGGTTGACCACGACGCGCGAAGTCAGTGGATGTTGCGGCTGCGTGAACCATAGCGCGAGGCCGAGCCGGTTCGTCGGCGCATCCTTCGGCCACGGCGCGATCAGCTCCGGTGTCTTGGCTGTGACCTCGTCGCCGTGCGCATCGTAAACACCGCGCTTCAAAATAAAGGCGCGGCGTGGCACAGGCATTTCTTCCATGACCATCACGGTTGGAAAAGTTTTTTCGAAATGCAGAAGCTTGGCCCAAAGCGAGCGGTGACTGGCGGAGAGCATCGCATAAGATGTATCTTCGGCGCGATGACGCGCATCTGTCAGCCAGCGCATTTCATGTTCCGTGGACTGGCCGGATTTTTCCCGGGCGCTCGCATAAGGCACGGCGTCCGATGCAAACAACGCGGCTACTTGCGATTCATCGAGCGGCTTTTCATAGACGCGCAGCTCATCCAGAGCGCCGCGAAAACCCGCCGCCTCTTTGCTGCGGTCCGCGCCGAATCCGAAACCGCCTCTTTGCTTTGAGCGCGATCCGGATTCGCTCAGGATTCGGGTGACGATCTCTTCGCCGTCGATGAACACGCGCGTGTCCTGCGAAAGATTTTCATCGCCCATGATGATTGTCACATGCTGCCATTGCCCGGCGACGATGCCTGCGCCGGTCGTCCTCATGCGCGTGGAATACGCGGGATACATTTTGTTGACCCGGATTTCGATTTCACCGTCCACCAGCCGGTATTCTTCGCCGCCGGCGTATTCAGCCTGTGCCGGATCGCCGTTGTAGCTCACGTTCGAGAGCAGCGCGACATCGCGTGGATTGTCAGTCTCTGGACGCAGCCATAGAGCGAGTGTTCGCAGTTTTCCGGTGACGATGCCCTTCTTGTCGAATTCAACCATGCGCGTGCCGGTCAGCTTCCATGCCTTGCCCGCGATGCCATCCAACAGTTCCGGTGCAG
>JAIOQF010000383.1 GCA_021413535.1 Verrucomicrobiota bacterium | reverse complement strand
TAATAGTATCAGTTTCGTTCCGCTTATTATGATCCGAGTCCTCATCGTTTTCACACTCATCGTCAGCTCCCTGACAGCAGGCGCCGCTGGCAAGCTGCGTTTCAATCGCGACATTCGCCCCCTGATGTCCGACACTTGCTTTCACTGTCACGGCCCGGACAAAAATGCGCGCAAAGCTGGATTGAGACTCGACATTCGTGAGGAGGCACTGAAGCCCGCGAAGTCTGGTGAACTTCCAATCGTCCCTGGTAAACCAGATCAAAGCGAGATCATCAAACGCCTTTTCGCCGAAGATAAAGACGATCTCATGCCGCCGGAGGAAGCGCATAAGACTTTTACCTCTGCGCAGAAAGAGATGTTCAAGCAATGGGTCACTGAGGGCGCGGAGTATGAACCGCACTGGGCCTACACGCCGCTGGTGCGTCCACCGGTTCCCGCCGTTGGCACGGCGACTAATTCGTCGCGCAATCCAATCGATGCATTCATTGCCGATAAGCTCGCGGAGAAAAAAATCACGCCGTCCGCAGAGGCTGACCGTCGCACGCTGCTGCGCCGTCTTTCGCTTGATCTTATCGGTCTCCCGCCGACGCCGGAAGAGATTCAGGCGTTCGTGAGTGATCAGTCGCCGAAAGCCTATGAGAACCAGGTTGAGCGATTCCTGAAATCGCCGCATTTTGGCGAGCGCATGGCAGTTTGGTGGCTTGATGTCGCGCGTTTCTCGGACACGGTCGGATTTCACGGCGACCAGAATCAGCGCATCTTTCCCTATCGTGATTACGTGATTGATTCGTTCAACCGCAACAAGCCGTTCAATCAATTTACCTTGGAGCAGGTGGCGGGTGACTTGCTTGAAGCCAAGAACCAGGAACAAAGAACCACGAACCTTGTCGCAAGCGGCTTCAACCGTCTGAATATGATGACCCGCGAGGGCGGTGCCCAGCCGAAAGAGTATATCGCCAAGTATGGTGCCGAACGCGTCCGCACCATCGGCGGTGCCTTCCTCGGCGCGACCCTTGGATGCTGCGAGTGCCACGATCACAAGTTCGATCCGTTCACTGCGCGGGATTTTTATGCGATGCAGGCCTTCTTTGCCGATGTGAAGCAATGGGGTGTTTATTCCCCCTACGGCTCCAGTCCGAATCCGGAACTAAAGGGTTTCAATAATGAATATCCGTTTCCACCGGAAATTGAGGTGGAGAGCGCATATCTCAAGGAGCGTGCGTCTCGCATCAAAGCCAAGATGACCGGCATTGCCAGCGCCACCCAGACGCAATTGCTTAAGGATGGAAATGCGAAGGCGGACTTCGATAAATGGAGAACCAGCAGCCATGCGTTTTTGAAGGACAATCCAACTGGATGGGTGGCTCCGAAACCAGAGGTCAAGCTCAGCGCGGCGACATCGGTCAAGGCCAAGGGGGCGCCCAAAGCTGATCCCAAAGAGAAGTCCAAGGCGAATGCGCTGCAGCCAGATGCATTCGTGGTGCAGGCCGATGGAAAGATTCTTTTTTCTGGCGCGGCAGGTGACGATACCAGCGTCATCATGCAACCGCCCGCAGGCTGGGTCAGTGCGGTGCGCGTGGAACTGCTGCCCGATGCCTCTCACAAAGGCAGCATCCTGCGCAGCGGCGATCATGGGAGTGCAACTCTGAAGCTGACTTCTGAGCTGTTGAAATCTGACGCGAAAAAACCAGAGCCTCTTGGGTTCCGTTATGCCGACGCGAACTTTAAAGAACCCAATTACAAAAGCGGTGCTGAGATCATCGGCATTAAGGACGCTTGGAAGACTTCCGACATGGAATGGAATCAACCGCACATCGCGTTCTGTGTATTCGACAAGCCAGTGAAGATCAATCAAGGCGACAAACTTACGCTTCGTCTCACTGGCAATACGGCTGGCTGCGTGCGCGTCTCGGTCTCGCCTTTTGCGCCGGTCAGCATGGTCGATCATGATTGGATGGCTTCGCTCAAGGCGGCTCTTGAAAAGGGCGATGCCAGTGCCCGCGATGTTTTGTTGGAAGCCTTTCTTACCGGCACCGGTTGGAATCAATCTGCGCTCAAGGAATACACGGCGCAATTTGCGGAGCTTCTCGAATGTCGCGGTGGCCGGAGCTGGACGCTGGTCACGCAGGCGGTTGAAAAGCCGCTCACGGTTCGTGTTTTGGCCCGCGGAAATTGGATGGATGAGAGCGGGGCGATCGTGGAGCCAGCGTCTCCGGAATTTCTGCCCACTGTCTTCAAGCCGCAGAATGGGAAACGACTTACGCGTCTTGATCTGGCCAAATGGCTCTGCTCAAAGGAGAACCCGCTGACGCCACGCGCATTCATGAATCGCTTATGGAAACAGTTTTTCGGTAATGGACTCTCGATGATCGTGGATGACCTCGGCGCGCAGGGCGAACCGCCGAGCCATCCTGAATTGCTCGACTGGCTGGCGGTGGAATTTCGCGACAGTGGCTGGGATGTGAATCACATGATCCGCTTGATCGTCACCTCAAACACCTATCGCCAGAGCAGCAGCCTGCGCCCGGAGTTGCACGACATCGATCCGAACAATCGTTTGCTGGCTTCGCAGAATCCGCGTCGACTGGATGCGGAGTTCGTGCGTGACAATGCCTTGTTCATTTCCGGCCTGCTCAATCCTGACATGGGGGGTCCCAGCGTGAAGCCGTATCAGCCCGAGGGTTATTATACGAACATTCAGTTCCCGGATCGCAACTATGTGGCCGATCATGATGACCGGCAGTGGCGGCGCGGAGTTTACATGCACTGGCAGCGCACGTTTTTGCATCCGATGCTGGCGAACTTTGATGCTCCGATGCGGGACGAATGCACCGCGAACCGGCCGAACTCGAACACGCCGCAGCAGGCGCTCACGCTCTTGAATGATCCGACCTTCGTCGAGGCCGCGCGCGTGTTGGCACAACGGTTGCTGGTTGATATGAAGGGTGACGACACTGCGCGCATACAGAGTGCCTTTGCCCTGGCACTGGGCCGGTCTGCCAAGGATTCGGAGATTGCTTCGCTGACCGCATTTCTGAAATCGCAGCGCGAAGCTTATCGGAAGAACAGCGGCGATGCCGACAAGATCATCCGAGTTGGCCTGGCTCCCGTCATTGAAAATGTCGATCACATTGAACTCGCTGCCTGGATATCACTGGCTCGCGTGATCTTGAATTTGCAGGAGACCATCACCCGCTACTGACTCATCTTATGAATCCATTCTCCGATTTCGCCGCTCACCAATTGAGCATCAAGCGCCGCACTTTTCTCACACAATCTGCGTATGGACTGGGTGGACTGGCTTTGGCCACCTTGACGGAGAGAGCGGGCGCTGCACCGGGACATGGCGTCATCACCACGCCACACTTTCCCATCAAAGCGAAGCGCGTCATTCATCTTTGCATGGCGGGTGGGCCATCGCATTTGGAAACCTTTGACTGGAAACCAGACTTGAAGCGTCTCGACGGCCAGCCGTTTCCAGAATCATTTACCAAGGGGCAGCAATTGGCGCAGTTGCAAAACGCCGTGCTGAAAGCTCGCGGCCCTTTCGTAGATTTCAAGAAGCATGGTCAGACGGGTAACGAGATCTCCGATCTGTTTCCGCATCTCGCTGGCATCGCGGATGAACTTTGCATCATCCGCTCGATGCAGACGGAACAGATCAATCACGACACCGCGCATGCGTTCATGAATTCCGGTTCCATCATCAAGGGCCGGCCCAGCATGGGATCGTGGTTACTCTATGGACTTGGCTGCGAGACGGATGAACTGCCCGGATTTGTCGTAATGACATCCGCCGGAAAAACAGGCCAGCAGCCCGTGTCGGCGCGCCAGTGGTCCAGCGGATTTCTACCCAGCAAGTTTCAAGGCATCCAGTTTCAGGCGAAGGGAGACGCGGTTCATTACCTCGGCAGTCCCGATGGTGTCTGCCAGAGCACGCAGCGGCAGGTTGTGGATGAAGTGAAGCGGCTCAACGGGATGCTAGCTCAGGACCGGGTTGATCCCGAGATCGCCACCCGCATTGCGCAATACGAGATGGCTTTCAAGATGCAAAGCTCCGTGCCAGAACTGGCCGACATGAGCCAGGAGTCCGCAGCCACGTTGGAGAGCTACGGCGTGAAGCGTCCGGGTGACGGATCATTCGCCAGCAACTGCTTGCTTGCCCGTCGCATGGCCGAGCGCGGCGTGCGCATGATCCAGCTTTACCATCGTGCCTGGGATCATCATGGCGGCATTGTCGAGGGCATGAAAAGCGCTGCTGAGGATACGGACAAACCCAGCGCCGCGCTCATCCGTGATCTCAAACAGCGCGGCCTGCTGGATGACACGCTGGTGATCTGGGGTGGAGAATTCGGTCGCACGCCGATGGGGCAGGGCACCGGACGCGACCACCACATCCTTGGTTTCAGCATTGCTCTCGCCGGCGGCGGAATGAAACCCGGCACCTATGGAGCGACGGATGAGCTTGGTTACCGGGCGGTGGAGAACGTGGTGGATGTCCACGATTTGCATGCCACGATGCTGCATCAGATGGGCATCGATCACAAACGCATGACCGTGAAGTTTCAGGGCCTCGACATGCGGCTCACCGGTATCGCCGGGAAAGTGGTGAAGGGGATTGTTGCCTAGGGCGTGTTGTTGGTCGCGGTTGCAAAGCAACACACCAAGGGCAAGCATGCGGGCAAGCGAACACAAATGGCGAACGAAGAAACAGGAACCAAGCACCCGGAGTCCAAGCCTGTAGTCGCCAGTTACGTTTCCGACTTCCTGAAGCCGGACATGCTGCATGTTCACCGGCAGATCACGGGATTGCAGGCGGTGAAGCCCTGGGTGCTAACGCACAAGCGCGAGAATACAGCGCAGTTTCCGTTTCCAGACAAGAGGCTCATCGTGCTGCCGAAGCCTCGTCTGCGCTGGTGGCGGCGCTGGGTGTCGAAGCATGTTAAGCGGGAACCGTGGCAACTTTTTCGCTGGGAACTGCGTCATGCACTGCTGGAATTGACTCGGGCGGAGGCGAAAGTTCTTCACGTTTACTTCGGTCACAGTGCGATTCACCTGCGACCATTGATCAAGGCGTTTCCGCGGCCGGTGCTGGTTTCATTTCATGGCGCGGATGCGGGGGTGGATATGGACAAGCCCGCGCACCTGGCCGCGCTGCGCGAGGTGTTTGAGTCGGCGACGATCGTGCAGGCACGTTCGGCCAGCTTGATGAACGATTTGGAGAATCTTGGATGCCCTCGGGAGAAGCTGCGCTTGCAGAGCACGGGAATTCCGCTGGAAGATTGGACGTATCAATCGCGCCCATCTGAGAACGATCAGCCGTGGCGCATTCTGCAAAGCTGCCGGCTCATTGAGAAAAAAGGGGTGGACCTGACGTTGCGCGCATTTGCGAAAGTATTGCCAACTTATCCGGGCGCTGAATTGGTCATCGCAGGCAGTGGTCCGCAGCAGGACGAACTGGAACGGCTCGCTGGCGAACTCGGCCTATCATCCCGCGTCCGGTTCACGGGATTTCTCAACCAGGCCGAACTGCGTGAGGAAGTGTATCGAGCCCGAATGTTTGTTCATCCGAGCCGCACCTCTGATGATGGGAATCGCGAAGGCATTCCCAACTCGATGCTGGAAGCGATGGCCAGTGGCGCGCCCGTGGTGGCCACTCATCACGGCGGGATTCCCGAGGCTGTGACCGATGGTGGGAGTGGCCTGCTAGTTCCGGAGAATGATGCAGATGCGCTGGCGGCGGCGATGCTTCGCATCATGGAAGATAACGAACTGGCCCGGCGACTGGCGGAAGGTGGACGACGTGTCGTCGAGAACAAATTTGACCGGGTCGCGAACATCCGCATTTTGGAGTCGTGCTACTTGGAGATGATCGCAGCGGATTAAACGACCGTATCATGATCCTTCGCCTCAGATAATCCCCGACCATGCTCCCGCAATTTTTAGTCCGGCTTGATGCAATCTGGCAGTTCATGCTGGCGGTGGCGGAAGTGATTGCCCTCGTGGGAGGACTTTCTCATGTCGTGCTGCGGCAGCGCAATGCCCGCGCGGCCGGCTTCTGGGCGGTGATCATCATTTTTGTGCCTGTATTGGGTGCGCTTTTTTACTGCGTCTTCGGAATCAACCGTGTGCGGCGCTCGGGAAAAAAATATCGCGGCAGCGGAAGCTGGAAGTCGGAGGTGAATCGCGCAGTCCCGCACAATCCCTGGGAGAAAAATCCCGAACTGTCCGAACTGCGCCACCTGGCAACCACGATCGGCCGCATCTCGCGTTATGAATTTGCGCTCGGAAACAAAATAGAAGTGCTTCGCAGCGGGGATGAGGCCATGCCTGCGATGATCGAAGTTATTCGCGGAGCGAAGCGCACACTGTCGCTGAGCAGTTACATTTTCGAAGCGAAGGGAATCGGAGGGAAGTTTGTGGATGAACTGGCGGCAGCGAAGGATCGCGGCGTTGAAGTGCGCGTCATGGTGGACGGTGCTGGAACCCGTTATTCATGGCCCAGCATCACCAGCATCCTGCGGGCGCGCGGTGTCAATGTGGCCAAGTTCATGCCCACTCGCTTCATCATCCGGATGCTCTCCATGAATTTGCGCAATCACCGGAAAATTCTCGTGGCTGACGGCACCATCGGTTTCACCGGCGGCATGAATATCCGGCCCGGGAACATGCTGAAGGAAAACCCTGCATCGCCGGTGCGGGACATGCATTTTCGCGTGGAAGGTCCAGTGGTGAGGCAGTTGCAGCGCGCATTTGCGGAGGACTGGGCATTCTGCACGGGTGAGGTGCTGCACGGAGAGGAATGGTATCCGGATGTTCAGCCTGCTGGCGAGACGGCGGCGATCGGCATTCCCGATGGTCCTGATGAAGATCTGGAGGTGATGCCCAAGGCGATCTTTGCCGCGATCAATGCCGCGCGTCGTGAGATTCGCGTTTTGACTCCCTATTTTTTACCTGATGAACAGATTCAATGGGCGCTTAATCTAGCCGCCCTGCGCGGGGTGGATGTGAAGATCATCACGCCGCGTCACAATAACATCCCGCCGGTGCGCTGGGCTTCGCGCACGATCTATCCCGAATTGCTGGCTCGAGGGGTGCAGCTATTTGAAAATGACGGTGTGTTCGATCACACTAAATTCATGACGGTCGATGGACTTTGGTCGTTGATCGGCAGCACCAATTGGGATCCACGCAGCCTGCGCTTGAATTTTGAATTCAACCTTGCCTGTTTTGATGAAGCACTCGCTGGGGAGTTGAATTCGGACTTTCAAAAGCAAATGGAACAAAGCACGGAGATCACCAACGAGGCCTTGGACGCGGCAACATTCGGTGAGCGTTTTCGGGACGGAATCGCCCGGTTGTTTATGCCGTTCTTGTGAGTTTGAATCGAGAGGTGAACATCGCCAGGCTCGCAATGACTAGCAGCGCGACGCTGAAGACATCGCCATACTGCGCATAAAAAGTTAGCGGAGGATTTTTCTCCAGCAGGATTTCCCGGGAGAGCGCGCCTTGGGTAAACACGCTGCCGGTCCGCTTGTTTGTCAGCCGGTCCTCGGGACGGATGCGTCCGTCGGAACCGATGACACAGGTCACACCTGTGTTCGCTGCACGCACCATGGGGCGGCGCAGTTCGATGCAACGAAATCTCGCGGCAGCGAGGTGTTGCTCGTTTTCTTCACTATGAAGAAACCAGCCGTCGTTCGTGCAGTTGACGAGGAGTTGCGGGGCGTCGCGCGCGAACTTTCGCGCCAGCCGGCCGAAGGTGTCTTCAAAACAAATCAGCGGAATGATCTGCACGCCCGCTGGTTTTTCGAGAATCAGCGGCTCGGTCGAAGCGCCCCGGGTGAAGTCGCCGGGAAGAACTCCGCCCAGCAGTTTTTGAATGAGCGGCACGGATCGCAGCGGGAGAAATTCTCCGAAGGGAACCAGTTGGATTTTTCGGTAAAGCTGATGCCGGTCCACGCTTCCGCGCATGAGCGCCGCGCCGGTGTAACTGGGGTGGCCCTCTTGGATGATATCCACGCCGGTGAGCAGTGAGAAATCACCGAGGCCCAACACATCATTGAGGAAGGTAGCATGGCCGGGATGATGGAAGGGAAGGGGTAGGGCGCTTTCGGGCCAGATGACGAGATCAGTGCTGCCTGCGAAGGGCTGGGTGAGTTTGCCATAGCCTTGGTAGATGGCTTCATCGTGGTCGCGGCTCCACTTTACGACCTGGGGGATGTTTTGCTGCACCAGCACGACTCGGAGCGTGATGGTATCCTTGGCGGGCGGTGCCGAGAGAATACGAAATCCGTAGATGAAGTCTGCCAGCACCAGTGCCACGGCGCAGAAGAAATCGAGGTGCGGCCGCACTCGAGCCGTGCGCGCCTCCTCGCGAAAGCGCAAGGCGGTGTTGTAGGCGATGCAGGCGCAAAAGACCGGCATGAAGGAAAGTCCCGCGACACCGACGATGTCCGCAGCTTGCACGAGGGACAACTCCGAGGCCAGAGGCACACCAAGCCCGTTCCAATTGAAACCAGTCAACACTATGCCTCGGGCCCATTCGAGGCCGGTCCAGAGTGCGGCATTGAGAAAAGCCGAGCGGAGAGACTCGATCGAACTACCGAAAAATTTTGGATTTTGGATTTTGGATTTTGGATCAAACTCAACTGAACCGATCTGCGGTTTTCCAATAGTCGCCGCGAATGCTGCCCAGGCGCCCCAGTAGAGTGACATGTAAAGGCACATGGCGAGCACGGCACTCCATCCCATCAACTCCGTGGGCCATCCCATCCAGCGGTCATCGATCGCGCCGTTGAGGACCCGTGATGAATGCCGCACCCACGCAAGATTGGGGATAAAAAATGCGAGGCCGGCGATGTAGCCGAGCGCGAAACCGCCTTTGATTTTCTGTTTTCTGCTTTCTAATTTCTGTTTTTCACTCCTGCTCCAGAGTGCGATGAGCAGAGGCAAGATCCAGAACCAGACGACCAAGCTGAGGTTTTGCGGAGCGAAGGCGGCTGTCAGCAGGGCACCAGAGGCGACGGCAGCGGCATATCGTGGCAGTCGACCTGAAAAGATGTTGGCAAATCGAGACATGGTTCGATGCGTGGCATTAGCTTTCCAGCAGTCGTCGCCCATTCATGGCCTGATGCAGCGTGAGTTCGTCCACTTGTTCCAGTCCGCCACCTGCTGGCATTCCTTGAGCGAGCCGGGTGATTCGGGCGCCGAGCGACCGCAGCAGATCGGCCAGATAGTGCGCGGTGCTTTCACCTTCGACGTCGGAACCCAGGGCGATGATCACCTCCTCGGCGTGCAGATCATGCACCCGGCGTGCGAGGGACTCGATGCGCAAGTCAGCCGGCGTGACATTGTCCAGCGGCGACAGCTTGCCGCCGAGCACGTGGTAAATTCCAGAGAACGCGCCACTGCGCTCCAGTCTCAGCACATCCGCCGCGCTTTCCACGACACAGAGCAGCTTGTGATTTCGTTTATCGTTCTGGCAGAATGCGCAGGCGGCATCGCGCTCGATGAAGAAGCCACACTCGGGACATTCTGCGACATCAATTCGTAGATGGGCCAGGGCTTCAGCGAGTTCTGAAATTCGTGAATGTCCGCGGCCCATGAGCCAAAGCATGAGTCGTTCTGCGCTGCGGGGTCCAAGACCGGGAAGCGATTTGAGCAACAAAATGAGCCGCTGAAGCGGGGCTGGATAATTGACGTTCATCAATCGGAATCAGTGAACACGAGCAGGGGCTTCAGCATGGGATGCGACTGACACACGTTGCGCAAGCGACCCAATGCCACGGGAATGTGCTGGGCGAAATTAGGTTTGCCAAGGTTGCGGCTGAGATTGGCATAGGCACCGATGGCCTGCATGAGGCGCTGGGCGGCGCAGAGTAGATAATTTTCCTGGAGGACGGAAATCTTTTTCGACATGTGATTGGCATACCAACGGAGCAGGCTTTCGCGCTCGGCCTCGCTCAGGTCGACATAGGGATCGAGCAGGAGCGATGCGATATCGTATTCCGCGAGTCCTGGTCTGGCACCTTGATAGTCGATGAGCCAGGTGGTGCCATCGCGCACGAGGATGTTCTGGCTCTGAAAGTCACGATGCACCAGACCGCGCGGAAGCGCCGCCAGGTGGGTGCGTAATTCGAGCAGCGCCCGACGAGCCTCCTTGTAGCGGGCGTCATTCAAGTCGTGATTTTTCAGGTCGCGCACGTAGTGGCTGAGAAAGTAATTCTGTTCCCATTCATAGAGTGTCTCGTCGAAGCAGAGTTCCATTTCATTGAGATCGGACTGCGGCAGGGCGGATACATCGACCGCGTGAAGCTTGGCTGCCTCAGTGAGCGCGGATTCATAAAGCGGACCGCGTGTGCTCCATGGTTCGTGTCGCAGGGCGTGGAGATCCACGCTGCCGAGATCCTCCAGCCAGACGAGCAGGTTCGTTGAATCGTGAGCAAACACCTTCGGCACATGCACGCCCAGCTTGGAGAGGCGGGTGGTGGCGGATACAAAGCGCGGATTGTCGGGCCGCACCAGTGTGTAGGCCATGAGAATGACGCAGGGCGTGGAGGGATCTTGAAAATGAATGCGGAAGAAATGGCGGTCGGAGCCGCCCTTGATGATGGCCGAGAGATAAGATGGCGCAGGCCAGTCTGCCAGGGCTTGGCGTGTTTGGTTAAGTAATTCGGCTTCGTCGAGCATGAAAGCGCAGGGTGTGTCGGGCAGGGGCGAATTGCAACTGCCCTGCATGCAGGAATTTGTTTTTTGTGGGAGGGACCGGAGCAACTCTGTGCCTGAGTAGGGAACGGCGAGACCCTTGCTGCGTCTCGCCGACGGGACTTCCACACTCCACGCCAGCTTCGTCTGGCATACGTATCCTCCACTTCTCGCGCCAGACTGATTGGTCTATGCCATCGCAAGCTGGCATTTGACCCTGGCACCTTCTTCCAGGGCAATGTGATGAACAGCCGACTCAGTTACGCGTTAAGGCTGCGAGGCGGGCGAATTCCGAGGAATTCATGGGTCGGGGCGAGAGCACAGTTTTCTTGGAGGCCATTGCAATCGTCGTGAGTTTGATGCGGCGCTTCAGAGTGCCCCGGCGCCCAGGTGATAATTGACCCAATGGCTGTGTAAACCACCTGGCGCGCTGTTTCGAATAACAAAATGGCGTGCCAGCCTGCTGGGTTTAGTGAGGCAGGCCGGCACGCGAATCCAACAGGTCAGGATGCTTTGCTCTTTTTCTTCTTGGTTTTCTTCTTCTTCTTTTTCTTGCTGGCCATCTCCTGAAGCCCGTTGTCATCATTTCCCTGGTTGATAGAGTCGGTCTGGTTGTCCCCGATCGTGCGATTGAGGTTCTGGGTTACCATGGCGGTACCGACGGGACTCATGCTGCATAGAAATGCAGAGAGGACGGTCGCTCCGATGAGTTTATTTTTTATCATTGTATCGTTTTTTTGGGTTTGGTTTTTGTGTGTTGCAAGGAATTTTGCAAGCGTTGTGATATTGGCGTGATCGAAGGCAAGTTTGCGGCGAATGATCATGGTCTGTTCCGATTCGAGTTGGGGGCCGCCCGAAGCGGTTGTTTCGTAATCATCCGATAAGTGATCATCTCTGAAAATGCAGGAGGGGTCACGTTATCGTTCGGTAATGAATACCTTTCACCTGGACCCGGGGAGGATCATCCATTGGCAAT
>JAIOQF010000138.1 GCA_021413535.1 Verrucomicrobiota bacterium | reverse complement strand
CTTAGATCGCCCATGGCGGCAATCCCGGCGACGATGGTTGTGAAAATGATCGGGGCGATCAACATCTTGATGACGTTGACGAAGGCGAGTCCGAGCGGTTCCAGTTTCGCACCGAAATCCGGCCAGAAATATCCCACAAGGACACCTGCCGTGATGCCCAGCAGCACCTGAAAATAAAGGCTTTTCCAGAGCTTCATGAGCTGAGCGCGCTGGAGGAAGGCTTAACTTTCCGGCTGCTCGGATGGCTTGGCCTGTTTGCCGAACTTGCTGGTCTTTTTCTTTTTCGCGCCCGGTGCTTTCGGTTCCCGTGGTGGAAACTCCCAGCTGAGCAGACGTTTCTCACCCGGCTTGCAGGCGAGGAACGCCTTGAAGGGCCGGCCTTTTTTCGAGATCATGCCCTCGATGAGGCCGGTCTTGCCTTCGACGAAGAACTTGCGCGCGTTCTCCTCGGTGATTTCCTTTTTGCAAAGCTCGCGCGGGATGCGGGCGTTGCATTTCTTGTTGTCGGTGATCGCGGTTTTGCAGGCGTAGGCGTTGGGCAGAATGTATATGTTCTCGGTGCGTTTCTGTTTTGCGCAGACGGGGCACTCGCAGAGAACCGGCATCTCGTTCCAGTCCACGTCGTCGCTCTGGCCTTTCTCGAAGACGTAGTTCACTTTCTTGTCGTCTTTGATTTCGTTGGCGGCCTTAAATTCCTTGCCGATGCGGCTGCGGAATCCCTCGAGCGGACCGATGAATCGCTTTTCGATGAGCTCGCGCGATTCATCATCGGACATGGTGCGTCCGGCGATTATTTTGTAGACACGCAGCTTGCAGTCGGGCGTTTTGCAGTTGTAGAAAACTTCCGTCTGCTTGAACGATTTCGCACCACAGAAGGGACATTTGGCTTGGAAGTCGGGCAGAACGGCTTCCTTGAGTTGTTTTACGTAGGCCTTGCTTTTATCCACTATGTCAGCAGCGAGATTGCGGATGTCGCGCATGAATGTCGGCCGGTCGAGTTTGCGCTGCTCCATGAGCCGCAGCTTCTGTTCCCACTGGCCGGTGAGTTCCGGTGAGCGCAGCGTCTCGACGCCGAGGGTCGCCAGCTGATCGACCAGCGCCAAGCCTTTCGCGGTGACAAACATTTCACGCCCCTGGCGTTCGATGTATTGATCGTAGATCAGTCCTTCGATGATCGATGCTCGCGTGGCCGGCGTGCCGAGTCCGCGTTCGCTCATGGCCTCGGCGAGTTCTTCGTCGTCCACCAGTTTTCCCGCGCCTTCCATGGTGGAGAGCAGGGTGGCTTCGTTGTAGCGCGGCGGCGGCTTGGTCTGCTGCTCGCGTGATTCGATTTGTTCGGTTTTGGCTTTTTCGCCAGGCAAGGCCGGCACGAGAACTTTTCCAGATTCATCTTCCTCTTGTTCTTCGGCGGCTTTTTTGCCATAGACCGCGAGCCAGCCCGGTTCGCGCAGCACTTTGCCGTCGGATTTGAAGGCGTCGTTGCCGATGCGAGTGATGCGCGCGGTGACG
Organism: Verrucomicrobiota bacterium; assembly: GCA_021413535.1. GTDB lineage: Bacteria > Verrucomicrobiota > Verrucomicrobiia > Verrucomicrobiales > Verrucomicrobiaceae > VFKE01. Next base: position 3,787 of record JAIOQF010000138.1, on the reverse strand, counting down.
TCGAACTCGGCCGCAGGGAAGAAGACGGAAAGGAATCGGCGCGTCACCATATCGAAAATCTTTGACTCAGCTTCGCCCATGCCAGCGGGCGGAGTCTGGCCGGTGGGGATGATGGCAAAGTGATCGCTGACTTTTTTGCCGTCAAAGATGCGCCGGTTCGGGCGCACCCAGTCCTGTTTGATGATTTTGCTGCAATGCGCGGGAAGATCCGACGGGAAGCCGCCGCTCTTGGCCGGTGAAAGCTGGGAAAATCCTTTGATCGTGGATTTCACGGTGCCGATGTAATCCTCCGGCAGATAGCGGGAGTCGGTTCGCGGATAAGTGAGCACCTTGAATTTTTCGTAAAGTGCCTGGGCAATTTGCAGCGTGCGGCGCGCGCTGAATCCGAAGCGTCCGTTGGCCTCACGTTGCAGGCTGGTGAGATCATAGAGGAGCGGCGCGATCTGCTTCGTTGGTTTCGTCGTCTCTTCAATGACGCCGTCTTTTCCCTGGCAGCGCGCGACGATCGTTTCCGCGAGTTCGCGCTTCCAGAGACGTTCGGCTTTCTTGTGCTCGTCGCTCTCGTCCTTCTTGAACGCTTCATCAAACCAGCGTCCGGCGTAGAGTCCGGCTTTCACTCCAAACTCGGCATGAACTTCAAAATAAGTCCGGGGCACGAATTCTCCGATCTCGCGTTCGCGATTGGCCAGAATGGTCAGCGTCGGCGTCTGCACTCGGCCCACGGGCGTGAGGCGGAAGCCACCGTGGCGCGAGTTGAGCGCGGTGAGAGCGCGGGTGGAATTGATGCCGACAATCCAGTCGCTTTCGCTGCGGCAGCGGGCGGCGGCGGCCAGAGGCTGCATTTCCTCGTCGCTCCGCATGTGGCCGAAGGCTTCGAGGATGGCGTTGTTGGTCATCGACTGCATCCACATGCGGCTGACGGGCTTCTTGGTGCCGGTGGCTTCGATGATGTTGCGGAAAATGAGTTCGCCTTCACGGCCCGCATCGCAGGCGTTGATGATGTCGCCGACATCCTTGCGCTTGATGAGCCGGGCCACGAGACGGTAGCGATCTGCCGATTTGTCGATCGGCTTGAGCTCAAATTTCTCCGGAAGAATAGGCAGAGTAGTGAAGCCCCAGCCGATTTTTTTGCCGTCTTTCATGGGCATTTCCTGTTCGAGGAGATGGCCGACTGCGGAAGTGATGACGTGGGTTTCGTTCTCGAAGAAATCGCCTTCCTTGTGAAACGCGGACAGGCCGGGAGCCTTCGACAGTGCTTTCGCAAGGTCGGTGGCGACGGACGGTTTTTCGGCGATGATGAGGGATTTGGGCATGGCAGGGGGAGCAAGTATGCTAACCGCAGTGTCAAGCCGCGCGGTTAAATGATCACGGTTCAGGGACGTTGAGGTGCTATTTTATTAGGCAACTTTTGATGGCGCACTTTGCATCTGCGCTGGTTTGACAATCATCCACAGGTGCATAAACTCACCTCCCGCGCGCAAGTGCGGACGACGGCAGGGTAGCTCAGAGGTAGAGCAGGGGACTCATAAGCCCTTGGTCGGGAGTTCAATTCTCCCCTCTGCCACGTCTCATTGTTGACGGTCAAAGCGGTGCACGCGACCGAAAAGACTGTATTCCGAAACAAAGACATCGCCGCGCTCGTCGCAGGCTACACCGTGCGGCGCGGTGACAATACCCGTGCGCCACTTCGCCGGTTCGGTTTTATTCGTGCCCACCTCGTCGGCGTGATCGTTCGCGCCGAATTGAGCGGCGATCTTGCCTTCCTTGTCCAGCACAGTGATCCGGCCTTGAGGTCTTTTGCGACCACGCCGAGGAATTCGCCGTCGAGCGACATGTGAACCACCCGGCCGTTGGCACGGTCGCAGCCGATGACGCGCGCTGGGGTGAACCGGGTGTCGATGGCGATCTTGTGCAATGTCTTGAAAGAGTAGGGTTCTTTTTTGCCGCCGAAAGATTTGATGTATTTGCCGGTCTTGTCGAAGCGATGCACATAGTCGCTTGCGTAGCCGTCTGTGACGTAGAGATCGCCATTGGGCGCGACATCCATTGCGGTCAATCGCACCACCGACTTGCCGTCTTTTCCCTTGTTCTTGAACTCGTCCGGAATTGCAGTCGAGGGAATGTTCAAGAGCACTTTGCCGTCGAGTGTCAGCTTGAGAATATTCCCCGAGACGAGGCCTGCGCCGTAGATGAACTCGCCGTCGGCTTCCTTGTGAATGACGAAGCCGTGGAAATCACTGGGTGCATCGGGCACGTTGCGGAGATATTTGCCGTCGGCGGAAAACACCTGCAACCCCGCCTTGGGATCCATGATGCTGACGTAGACCTCGCCCTTGGAACTGACGGCCACGTCGCCGTGTTGATTGCCGAGTTGAGCGCGACCTTCTGGCAGCTTCAACCAATTCGGCACACTCTTATATTCCATGGCAGCAGCGCCGATGAGCAACGTGGTGAGCGAGAGTGAAACAAAAATTGTTTTATGAGAAGTTTTCATATTGGGGGTTCTTAGCGAGTTCGTGGTCGAAGTCCAGCGCGATGCTGGAGCTGGTTGGAGGTGAATCGTGAGGAGCATGGCGCTATGAAACAAGGGATGAGCTTGCGGAAGGTGTCTGACTCGCTATGCAATGCCGCGTGTCTGACGTAAATCATCGCTCCTTCATTCCGAGTCACTGCTGTCTAGCGGTCGTTCTCGCGATTTGCGTTCTCTCTTCGTGTGAAACGACGGGATCAAAAATAGATGCATCACTCTGGGAGCCCGCCAGCAAAGTAAAGCGCAGCGAGGTCATCGCGATCGCGACTGCTTATGTGCAGCATCGCTGGCAACCAACGGAGGCGAATATCCTGCACGGCATGGATGAGAAGGGCATACGGGTGGACACACCGGACAAATGCTATTGCCCCGGCGATGGCGTGGCGGGTTGGTGGCTGCCTGATCAGATCAACATTGGCCTGCCTTATAAGTGGGGCGGCTTTGATACGCCGGAGCAATTCGATGCAGCGATCAAGCGAGGTCTCAAAGCTGGCGATGCTTATACTGCGGAGAAACGCGAGCTGAACAATGATGCGATCAGCGAGTTCTGCGCTGGAATCGACTGCTCTGGTTTTATTTCTCGCTGCTGGCGTCTGGCGGCTCCGTTTTCGACTTATGAAATCGCGAAGATTTGTGATCCTTTGGACAGTTTTGAAGAGCTTAAACCGGGCGATGTCGTGAATAAAGAAAACGAGCACATCTGTCTTTTCGCTGGATTTGCAAAAAACGATCCGGCGAATCTCATCGTCTATGACGTGGGTTGTCCGCCGCATTGGAAAGCGGTGATGCATCTCACGCCCGTAGAGTGGCTGCGGGAGCATGGTTATAAACCGTGGCGGTATCGTGGCATCGTGGATTAATCCGTGCAAACGCACTGGCATTAGGGGGCTTCCGACGCTATGCACTACCGATGGAGTCGCCGTTGCACGTGGAGCTCAAGACGCTGCGTCTGAATGAACCCTTCCGCATTGCGCACGGAACGTCGGATGAGCGCACGGTGCTGCGCTTGCGATGCGGCGATGCCGTGGGTGAATCGCCTTTTGTGCCCTATTATAAGGAGAACCCGGATGAAACTTTACGCTGGATTCAGAGCCTCGCCTGGCGGGGCGGTCCCGTTCCCGCAGAGGGCCCGCGCGCGGGACGTCTCGCGCTGGATTTGCTCTGGCACGATATCATCGGCAGACAGCGAGGCATGAACCTGACTGAGCTTTGGCGGCTCGACAGAAAACACATTCCACCCGGCTGCCGGTCGTTCAG
>JAIOQF010000373.1 GCA_021413535.1 Verrucomicrobiota bacterium | reverse complement strand
GAATCTGCTGGAGAGCGAGCTGTTTGGGCATGAAAAAGGGGCGTTTACCGGGGCGTACAAGGTGCGCAAGGGGCGTTTTGAACTCGCGGACATGAGCACGCTGCTGCTCGATGAACTTGATCCGTTTTCATACGGCTTTGGCGCATGAGCAAATCCATTGTTATCATCGGTGGCGGGGTCATCGGGTTGAGCACGGCGTATTACGCAGCGCAACGCGGACACCGGGTGACGCTCATCGAGCGAGCGGGCGAATCGCGCGACGGTTGTTCGTTCGGGAATGCGGGGATGATTGTGCCCAGTCATTTCGTGCCACTGGCGGCGCCGGGGATGGTGGCGCTGGGATTGAAATGGATGTGGGATCCGGAATCGCCCTTCTGGATCAAGCCCCGGCTGGATCGTGAGCTGATCGCGTGGTGCTGGAAGTTTTTCCGTTCCGCTTCACGCTCTCATGTGGAGCGCGTCGCTCCGCTGCTGCGCGATCTGAGCTTCGCCAGTCGTGCGTTGTTCGAGGAACTTTCCGCGCAGTCGGGGGACGAGTTTGCGCTGGTGAAACGCGGATTGCTCATGTTGTGTCGCTCGCAACACGCGCTGGATGATGAAATCAAAAATGCCGGGATGGCGCGAAGACTTGGAGTTCCGGCCGAAGTGCTGGATGCGGCAGAGACATCAAGCCTTGATCCCAACATACAAATGAATATCGCGGGTTCAGTGTATTTCCCGCAGGACTGTCATCTTTCTCCGGCGCGTTTCATGAGCTTCTTGCGACGAGAAGCTGGCAAGCTCGGAGTTGAATTTCACTGGGACACCGAAGTGACAGGCTGGCGGACGGAAGGCCGTCGTGTTGTCGCGTTGCAAACTTCAGCGGGTGACTTCAGTGCGGATGAGTTTGTGCTTGGTGGTGGCGTGTGGTCGTCGTCCATCACGCGTGATCTGCAGCTTCGACTGCCGATGCAGGCGGGCAAGGGTTACTCGCTCACGCTGCCGCATCCGCGTCAGCTTCCTGAGATTTGCGCCATCTTGACCGAGGCTCGCGTGGCGGTGACTCCGATGAATGGGGCGCTCCGATTTGGGGGAACCATGGAGATCGCCGGACTGGATGAGAGCATTAATTCGCGTCGCGTGCAGGGTATCATCAAGGCCGCCGCGCAATACTATCCGGAATTTCAAATTGGAGATTTTTCGGGGGTTCAACCATGGGTCGGGTTGCGTCCCTGTTCGCCTGATGGTCTGCCCTATCTGGGGCGGACAGCGCGGTATGCAAATTTATGCGTGGTCACTGGGCACGCGATGATGGGCTTGAGTCTCGCGCCCATTACCGGAAAGCTCATGGCGCAGGTGCTTTCGGATGAGACTCCGGCGATCAATCTTACTTTGCTTTCTCCAGATCGGTTCTGAAGCTTTTCGAGTCATCGCAATGGAATCGTTTTCCGCACTTGATGCTGCCAAAGAAATCTTGGCACTGTTGCTAGGATAGGTATGCTCATCTGGTTATAACTAGGCCATGAAACCCGGCATAACCCACCACCATTGCGACAAATCAGGCGCGAAAAGTTCGGTGGTCAGTCTCTTTCATCCATTAATCACCTATCTCTCCTCCTGTCTTCGATGCACGCCTCGGGCCACTCCGGCCTGGCATCCACGAAAGCAATTTCTTAGCAGCCCGCTCTTGCTACTCACCGGCCTCATCCTGTTCTTTTCGGCCATCTCGCCTGTCCGCGCAGGCGATCCCGCCGCTGCCATCACCGTCGTTGCCGCCCTCATCGACCCAGCAAAGCTCGCCACGCTTAAAAACACCCGCGCCGCCAACGACCGCATGCACAAGATCCTCGCCGCGCTGGAAGATGCGCGCCTTGCAGGCAGCCTCCCGAGCAAAACTATCGACGAGGCACAAAAGCTCACGGGCGATCAGCGCGGCCATGCCGCTATCGTGAAGGAAATGCTTCTCCTTAACTTCAGCGAATGCCAGCGCTTCGGAGTTCTCACCCCGGAGAACCTTGAACGCATGCGCCACGGCCACTCCCCGCTTGTCGTCACCGGCACCTACTCTGGGCAGAACTTCGAGGTGGACCATATCATCCCCGTCGACAACTTTCCTTGGCTGGGCAACGAACTCGCAAACCTCAGCTACCTCCCACGCACCCTGAACCGCCGCAAGAGTGACGCCATCAAACAGCGCGCCCTCGATCAAGGTCGCAGATTCGTCGCCGCTGGCATCCTTACCGAGGACGAATATACCCGCCTCACCCAAATTCGCCGCTGGGGTGACGACGCCCCCGCTGCACTGAATAGCGCCGCCCCAGCGCCGCAGCCCGGCACCGCATCTGGCACCGCATCTGGCACCGCATCTGGCACCGCATCTGGCAAGGTGAACCTCAACCGCGCCACCGCCGCCGCCATCGAAAATCTCCCCGGCATCGATCCAAAAACCGCCTCCGCCATCATCGCCGCCCGCCCTCTCAAGGACATCAAAGCCCTCGACGCCGTCCCCGGCATCGGCCCGAAAACCATTCAGGCGCTTCGGGAGTTGGTGAGTTTCTGAAAGCCCGCGTATCTGTCCTTTGGTGAAGAAGTTGAGCTTGGCTCCCGTTACCGGTCAGTTGATCTCTCAGATGCTTTCTGATGAGACTTCGGCTATCGACTTGACTTTGTTTTTGCCAGATTGCTTTTGATCAGCGCGGTAAGTTCAGCAGCTTGGGCTTGCGCCATTTCCATTGGCAGTCCGTCTTTGACTCCGGGCCGCTTGTGTCCGGCCTCGCTGAGATAGGATGCGCTGAGGACATGGAGGCGTTTGGCCACGAGCGAGTGCAGCGCATTCAGCCGTCCGGTTGGAGTGGTAAAATCTTCCAGCTTGTAATCATGTTTCACGCCCCATGCTCGCAAGATTTCCTGTGCCATCACCCAGTGGCCTTCGGCGTTCGGGTGCACACCGTCTTTGGCGAAGGCAAAGTTGACATCCGTTTTGCGCTTTTCCGCGAGCGCCCCATCCATGGCGCTGTGGATGTCGATGACCTGCCAGCCTTGCGCGCGCTGGTCGACCAGCCATTTGGCATACGCCCCGAGCACCTCGTTGTAGTAAGGCGTGCGTTTTTGGCCTGGACCTGAGTCGAAGGTGGGTGGCGTGAGGTGAATGATGTTCGCCCCTGCAGCCTTGGCCTTGTCGCGCAGCCACTGAATGCCATCTTTGAATTTCTGAAAACGCTCGTTATCCAACGGTAGGTAGATGCCGCAGTTCATGCCGTAACAGGCGATGATGAGATCGGGCTTTGTCTTTGCAAGCACTCGGTCGAGTCGCTCGTGCAGGTCGGGGCGGGGAAATTTTCCGCCAGCGTGGCCGTTTTCTGACAACCCAGACACAGTCTCGCTGCTGAGGCCGAGATCGAGAAATTCATAGCGTTTGTCCGTGTTGGCGAGCAGCACTGTCTCGACGTATTCGATGTATTGCCCGGCATGCGTGATGCTGTCGCCGAGAAAGACGATGCGCTTGGCCTCAGGCAGACCGGGTGCCGCGGACAGAAATGAAGCGAGACAAAAAATTGAAAGGAAGATGCAAAGTGCGGATTTCATGCAGCTGACAGTGAGGCGACATCCGTGCGTCTGCAAGACCGCAATCAAGCGCCGATCTGCGTCATGATCGCCGCTGCGATTTTATCTGCCTGGGCTTCGATATAATCCGGGTCGCGCCCTTCGATGAGGAGTCGGATGAGCGATTCGGTGCCGGAGTAGCGCAGCAGAACTCGACCGAGCTTGCCGAGTTTCTTCTCTGTCTCTTTGATGAGTGCCTGCGCAGCTTCGAGTTCCTCGATGGGCGGCTTGGCTTTCACGCGCAAGTTGCGCTTGCTTTGCGGGAAGGGTTTGAGGCACTTGCGCAACTCGCTGAGCGGCTCGCCTGTTTCAGCCATGATCTTTAGGATTTGCAGAGCGGCAATTAATCCGTCACCAGTGGTGCCGAAGTCGCCAAACACCACATGCCCGCTTTCTTCTGCGCCGAAATTCAGGCCGCGTTCCCGCATGGCGGCGATGACGTAGCGGTCGCCCACATCGGTGCGCACCACGCTGCCGCCGAGGCCGGAGACGAGTTCATCAAGTCCAAAACTGCTCATGATCGTGACGGCCACGGTGTTTTCCTTGAGCGTTCCTTTGCGCAACATGGAGGTGGCGGCAATGGCGATCAACTCGTCGCCGCTGAGCCGAACACCGTTTTCATCACAGAGCACGACGCGATCCGCATCGCCATCGTGAGCGACTCCGACTTGTGCGCGGCATTGTTTGACCAGTGATTCTATGACTTCGGCATGGGTGCAGCCGCATTCATTATTGATGTTCACACCGTTGGGTTCCGAATTAAACACGGTCAGGTGCGCGCCGAGGCGTTGCAACGTTTCGGTGCTGGTCACGCAGGAGGCGCCGTTGGCGTTGTCGAGCGCGATTCTCATGCCGTCGAGTCTGCGGCCCTTCATGGAAGCGACGGCGTGCACGATGAATTCCTCCGCGGCATCTTCCTTGCGTGAAACGGTGCCGACCTCGCCATCGCGCGGACGCTCAACGAAGAGTTCGTCACGCGAGAGTGAGGCTTCGATCAAAAGTTCATCGTCGTCACTGAGTTTGTAGCCGTTGCCGCCGACGAACTTGATTCCGTTATCGTGAAACGGATTGTGAGAAGCAGAGATGACTGCGCCAAAGGTGGCGTTTTTCTGGGCGGTGATGAATGCGACCGCCGGGGTTGGCACCACACCGCAGAGGATGACATCGACGCCCATGGAATTCAATCCGGCGACCAATGCGGATTCCAGCATATCGCCAGAGGCACGAGTATCGCGGCCGATGATGCAGACGGGTTTTGCGGCGCCCCAGCGAACATCGCGGGCTAGCACTTTCGCCGCTGCTTGGCCCAGGCGCATGACAAACTCCGGCGTCATGGGATGGACATTGGCCACGCCACGCACGCCGTCGGTTCCGAAAAATTGTCTTTTCTTGGACATTCGAGCCGGGCTTTTAGCAGGGATGCGGCGACTCGTCAAAGACTGAGGCGGAGGTATTCATCGCGTCTCGGTCACGCGAGTGTTCCATCCCTCGGGCAGAGATATTTTTTTTCCGCGAGCGATGCGGTCTTTCACGACGACCCAGACGATGCAGGCCAGCACCAGGGCGACCAGCTTCTCCAGCCAATCTTCCAAGAACCAGCGTTTAAGCCGCACTCCGAATTTCAGCAGCCTGTCCTTGGTTTGATTCATCATTGGTTTCAGTTTTAAATAACAAAATTTCCTGGAGCCGTTCTTTCAACGCCTCGGGTTCCAGATTGTGCTCCAGCTTTCCTTGGTGGCAGAGGGAGAGCGCACCTGTTTCCTCGGACACCACCAGCGCCAGGGCATCCGTTTCCTCGGTGATGCCGATGCCGGCGCGATGCCGCAAGCCAATGCTCCGGTCGTTGATCTCCTTCTGACTGACGGGAAAAACGCAACCGGCGGCAATCATCCGTCCCTGCTCGATGACGACGCCACCATCGTGCAGCGCGGTCTTCGGATGAAAAATAGTCGCGATGAGTTCGCTGGAAAGTTTGGCGTCGATGGCCACGCCCGTTTGCGCGTAGGGTTGCAGATCAATCCCGCGCTGCAGTGCGAACAGAGCGCCGACCCGCTGGTGCGAGAGCTGCGTCATGGCCTCGATCAATTGATCTACGGAAGCTTCGTCATTGCCGTTGAACGAAAAGAAACGGTGGCTGCCGAGTTCCGCGAGCACGCGACGCAGCTCCGGCTGAAAGATAACGACGAGGCCCAGTGCGAAGAAGACGGAAAAACTTTGAATCAAGGAGTTGATGACTTCGAGCTCGAGCAGCTGGGCCACGAGCGTCAGTCCCATGAGCAGCATGAGAAGTCCGGTGAGGATGCGAGCGCCGCGGGTAGCGCGAAAGAAGCGATAGCCGTAATACAGCATGACAGCGAGGATCGCGATCTCGACCGCGCTGCGCCAGTCTGCCTGGGTTGAAAGCTGCTTCCACATTTTGCGAAGCCTACGTTCGCAGGAGCGCCTGCGCAAATACGAAGTGCAATGGATGCAGGTGTGATCAGCCCATAATGGCCTCGATCATGCGGAGTGCTTCCACGTTCTCTTTGACGTCATGGACGCGCAATACGTCGGCGCCCGTTTCGCGGAGCCAGGCGGTGAGGGCCACGGTCGGCCAGCGACGCTTGTCCATGGCAGCATCGTCCAGCAGATGAGCGATGAGTGATTTGCGCGATACGCCAAGCACGAGCGGTCGGCTAGCGACGCGCAGGGCAGGCAGACCACGCAACAGTTGCAGATTGTGCGCAGGTGTTTTTCCAAAACCGATGCCGGGGTCCAGCGCAACGCGTTCTGGGGCGATGCCTGCCTGTTTCAGTTGTTCGAGTCGGTTCTCAAAAAACGCGCGCACCTCGTCTTTCACATCTTCATAGTGCGGCCCAGACTGCATGGTATGCGGAGTGCCCTGCATGTGCATTACGATCACCCCGGCACGCGAAGTCGCCGCAGTTTCGATCATTCCGGGATCACGCATTCCGCCGACGTCATTGATGATATCTGCCCCGGCATCAATCGCGGCGCGCGCGACTTCTGGTTTCATAGTGTCCACCGAGATCAACGCGCGGGTTTGCTGACGCAATGAAACGATCACTGGCACCACGCGACGCACTTCTTCATCGAGCGCAACTGGCTCCGCGCCGGGCCGGGTGGATTCGCCCCCGACGTCCAGCACCTCCGCACCATCGGCGATCATCTGGAGACCGTGAGCCACCGCGCGGGCGGCATCAAGATATTGACCGCCATCGGAAAATGAATCTGGCGTCACGTTCAGCACGCCCATGATCCAGCCGCGCGCAGCAAGGTCGTAGGCGCGGTCATTGATGAGCCAGCGGGTAGGCATGGAGTTTCATTCCGCGCAGTTGGCTGCATGACAAGTGAAACCCGCGCGCTAAGTTCCATGATGCCTCGCCCCGTCATGATCCTCATCATCCTGTTCGCAGTCGGCACGGGTGCAGGATGGTGGCTGTCCCATCGTGAACCGCCGGTCGTGAATCCGCTTCCAGCAGTGCTGCGACAAGTGCGGCGTGAAGTGGATGCTGCGGTCGAGAAATCGGGCGCTGCGCCCGAGATGCCCGCCGCAGCACCCGCGTCGAATCCGCAAACTGAAAATGAGACGCCTGATTTCGGGGGGATAGCCGTCGAGCTTGTGCGCATGAGAGAACTGCAAGCGTTGCCTCTGGTTGCTGTGAAAATGCCGCGCCAGGAAGTTTTGCCGCGCATCACACAATGGCTGTCAAAACAGTTTCCCGGCGATTACGGACTGCGCGAAGGTCGGGCGCTGGCGGCGCTGGGTGCGATTCCGCAGCCGGTGGACACGGTGGCCCTGCGCGCTGCGTTTTGGTCGCATCAGATCGGCGCGTGGTTTGATGTGACAGATGAAACACTCTCGCTGGTGGAGCAAGCCGAAGGCGACGATGCGAAGGAGAATGCACTGGGCCTGGCGTTTGCGCAGTTATTTCGCGAACACGGCGCCGATCTGTTTCAGTCGGATGGGAAGCAGATGAATTCCGATGTTTGGCTGGCACGTTTGGGATTGATCGCGGGCGATGCCGCGTTCACTCGTCTGCGTCATGCTCTGGCGCATCCTCGCAGCGGCGGCGGCGGCGGAGTGGGGGAGGATCCTGATGATCCTTCGCGCGAGATTCCATTGCCAGCGTATCTTCGGGAACGCGATCTCGCTGCCTTTGGAGTGGGCTTGGACTTTGTCAGTAGTCTCCATGGATTGGGTAAATTTGAACAAGTGAATGCCGCGTATGGCCGTCCGCCGGTGGCTACGATTGAATTGTTTGAGCCATCGCTTTACCTCGCTGACAAGCAGTTCAAAACGGAAGCGACTGGCTGGAAAGATGTCACCGTGGGCGGAGTCGAGCCGTTTTGGGATGACACGATCGGGGCCATCGGTCTGGTGCTTTATCTTAAACAGTATCTGCCACAACCAATCGCTGCCGATGTCGTCCCCGGCTGGCGTGGCGACCGTCTTCTGGTTTATCCTGCGACGAAGGTTCAGCAGCGCGATCATATCGCCTGGCAGACATTCTGGCAGGACAGCAACGCTGCCGATGCATTTTATGGCGCGATGCGACAGGCTCTGCTCAATCGCTACAAGAATGCCAAGCTCGATGCCGCAGCACCGCACGGTGTGTTCAGGCTCGAAGGGCCAGATCGTTTTGTCGTGCTCACGCGCACGCATGATGGACTCGGCGTGTTCTTGGTGGATACTGCGGATGCTTCGTTCGCGGATGCGGCGTGGAGGAAATTCACGTCGAATGCCGAGAGTAAGTGAGTGACCGGCGTATTGCAGTTTGCAATCATTCCGATTGAAGAATGCGATGTGTTCGTCTGGAAATTTGCATGACTTTACTTAAAATTCCGTGATACAGCACATGTATAAATGTGGGTCGGC
>JAIOQF010000372.1 GCA_021413535.1 Verrucomicrobiota bacterium | reverse complement strand
GTCCACGAACTCGCGAAACTCGTCTGGTGTTCCGAAGCGCGAGGTCGGCGCGTAATAGCCGACGACTTGATAACCCCACGAGCCGTCGAATGGATGTTCCGCCACCGGCATCAGTTCGATGTGCGTGAAACCGAGATCTTTCACATAGGGAATGAGTTGATCGGCGAGTTCGAGATAAGTCAGCCAGCGTCCTTCTTTTCCTTCGGATCGTTTCCACGAGCCCAGATGCACTTCGTAGATGCTCATCGGACTGTGATATAAATTTTGTCCGGCGCGGTGCTTCATCCAGGCCGCATCGTTCCAATGGTAGCGTGTGTAATCCCAGGTCAGTGACGCCGTCTGCGGCCCGTGCTGGGAAAAGAAGGCGAAGGGATCACTCTTGTTGAACAGAGCGCCGTTCCCGCTCACGATTTCAAATTTGTAATGAGCGTTCAAGCCTACGCCTGGAATGAACAATTCCCAGATGCCGCCTTCGATGCGGGAGCGCATGGGATGGGCGCGACCGTCCCATGAATTGAAATCAGCGATGACCGAGACGCGTTTTGCATTGGGTGCCCAGACGGCGAACTGCATCCCCGCCACACCATTGATCACCTTGGGATGCGCGCCAAGATGATCGAACAATCTCCAGTGCCGTCCTTCGCCGAAGAGGTGCATGTCGAGTTCTCCGAGGCAGAGGCCGAAGGCATAGGCATCGTCCTGCCGATGGATCTTGCCCTCTTGTCCCTGCCATTCCAGTTCATAATGCTGCTGCCACGCCGTCGCGGGAAGAACCGCTTCGAATAGTCCGTTTTCATGCAGCAGGTCCGCTTCGAACGATCCACTGCCGTCTTTCAAGATCACCTTGAGTGAATGCGCTCTCGGCAACATGGCGCGCACTGCCACTCTTCCGTCGGCCAATAAATGAGGTCCGAGATAGCTGAAGGGATCGTGATGCCGCGCTTCTAAAATCTGCACGGCTGGTTCACTGAGCTGCATTGCGGTGTTGGGCATTCGCTTACCTAGCTTTTCTTCAGCAGGGGCTCAAGGTATTCCTTGTAGATGCTTTCCCAGCCGAAGCGGCCCAGGACCTCGCGGCGGCGGGCATTGGCTTCGTCTTTTTTCACGGTGGCCACGATTTTTTTAGCAATGGCTGCGGGATCGTCCGCGAGCTTGAAGAAGGTGGCCCGGTCGTTGGCTAATTCCCGGTGCGAGGCAATGTCGGAACAAAAGACCGGCAGCCGGTGGAGCGCAGCCTCGAGAACCGGCAGACCAAAGCCCTCTGATTTGCTCGGGAAAATCAGCGCATCTGCCAGCGAGTAAAGGGCCCGGACATCGTCTTCCGTCGGTTCAAAAACATCACCTGCGATCAAAACCGCATCCTGCAGTTTCTTTTTGGTGATCAATGCCCGCATCTTTTCCGCGTAAACATCTGATTCAGGCCGATGCAGATCACGTGCCCCAGTGATGACGCAGACGGCATCCACACCTTGCTTCCGCAGCGCAGCGATCACTTCGATGTTCAGTTCCAGATTTTTTCGCGCCAGCACTCGCGTGGGGTGGAAGAGAATCAGGTCTCGTTCCAGAAGGCGGTGCTTCACGGCGAAGACTGCCACATTTTTTCCGAAGCCGAGTGTCGCCGGCACATCCACTCCGTTGGGGATCACCGCGCATTGTGCGTCCTTGAGCCCAGCAAACTTACAGAACTCGCGCCGCCGCACTTCGGACACGGCCACATGTGACGCGCGCAGTTGCAGATCGGTGAAATCGGCACGCGTCACGTCGATGTCGTGCACCCAGTTGATGAAGCGCGTGCCCGTCATTTCGCGGCTGATGACCGCCAGAGTTTTCGATGACTCCCAGTTGAAGGGCATCGTGAACATGTTGTGCACAATGACGACGTCGGAACCCGCCAATGCCGATTGCACGCGCTTGATATAAAAGTTCGGCGCATATTCCATGATCGCGCCGTCGACTTTGGCTCCCTTGGTGGCGCAGACCACCACTGCCTGGTGGCCGGCTCGCACCAGCACCTGGGCTTGCTGCGCCAGCACCCGTTCCACGCCGCCGATGACCGGCGGCGCCGAATAGTGAACCAGGGAAATGCGCATGATGAGTATTAGTTTGCGACAACGTTGACCAGTTTGTCCGGCACCACCACGACTTTGCGGATGGTGAGGCCTTGGGTGAATTCGATCACCTTGGCGCTGGCCAGCGCCAGCTTTTCCATCTCTTCCTTGGCGATGTCCTTGGCAACGGTGAGGCGGTCGCGCAGCTTGCCATTTACCTGGAGCACGACCTCCACTTCGTCTTCGATCAGCGCCGAGGCATCGAACTCCGGCCAAGTCTGATGCGCGAGCAAGCCGTTGATTTTTAATGTAGGAAACGCATCGCCGATGCGCGTGGCCAGTTCTTCCGTGATGTGCGGCGCGAAGGGATTCAATATTTGCAGCAGGGTCATTACTCCGCTTGCAGGACGAATTTCGGATTGAGTGAAGGCATTCGTCAACACCATCATCTGGCTGATGGAAGTGTTGAAGCTCAGCTTCTCAATGTCTTCGCCGACCTTCTTGATTGTTTCATGGATGATCTTGTTAAGCTTCTTGTCTGATAGCACGTCTTGAAGCTGCGGGGAGGTGCTCCATCCGCCCTCTTGGTTGCCCTCCAGCACGAGACGCCATACGCGTGCGAGGAAGCGATACACGCCCTCCACGCCTTGCATCTGCCACGGCTTCACCTGTTCCAGCGGGCCCATGAACATCTCATAGAGGCGCAGCGAGTCCGCTCCATACTCGATAATTACGTCGTCGGGATTCACCACATTGCCGCGGGACTTGGACATTTTCTGACCGTCTTCGCCAAGGATGAGTCCCTGATTTACCAGCCGCTGGAACGGTTCCGGCGTGCAGACATGACCGAGATCAAACAAGACCTTGTGCCAGAAGCGCGCATATAACAAATGCAGCACGGCGTGTTCCGTGCCGCCGACGTAGAGGTCGACACCGCCCTTGGGGGAAGACTTGGAGATGGGGAGATGGGGAGATGGGGAGACGGAATTTCCCTCCGCGTCTTCGTGTCTCCGTGTCTCCGTGTCTTCCGACAGAGCGCCGCCCATCCAATAGGCATCCGCTTCTTTCGAGATGAAACGTTCCGCGTTTTTCGGATCGCAATAGCGCAGGTAATACCAGCAAGAACCCGCCCACTGCGGCATGGTGTTCAGCTCGCGCGTGGCTTGATCGGAATAGCGCACCCATGCAGGGGCCTTGCTCAACGGCGGTTCGGGTGTGCCGGTAGGTTTGAAATCATCGAGGTCCGGCGGCACGACTGGCAATTCGGCCTCG
>JAIOQF010000328.1 GCA_021413535.1 Verrucomicrobiota bacterium | reverse complement strand
GACGAAGCACACAGGCGAGAGTCGCCTGATCCCATTCGAATGCCGCCTCCGGCAGAAGAACACGGGACGGCCAGCCAGGCGAGACGCACGCAGTCGAAACTTCGTTGGAGAATCCAACCGGCACCGCAGGATCAAATGATGCCCCGGCGGATTTGCCCAGAGACTTTCTGTTCAACGAAAGCGCGCGCATCCAAGATCGGATTATCCGCGTCAATGACACCGCCATGCCAATGCCCCAGACAAACGCCAGAAACTTGACCACCGGGAAAGAGGGCGGAGCGACCCAACGATCAAGACCCGGCCCTGATGTGTGCACTGCCACTGAGAAGCCTGAGCTTTTCAGCAGCCACTGTGCGAACGGAAAAAGTGTCAGAAGAAGCAGGGCGAAGAGGAGCAGTCGCCGGCGATTTTCATGAGCCGACTCCGGCAGCAATGCCACCAGCACCCATGCCGTCAGCATGATGAAGGTTCCGGAGATTAATAGTGAGGCGGTCATGCCCGCAGATCAGTTCGTGGATTTCTTCCGCTTTTCGTATGCATGCACGAGTTCACGAATACGGCTTAGTTCATCCTGCGGCAGCTTGCGTTCATTTGCGTCCAGCAGACTGGCCACCAGCTCGCTGGGCGAACCTCCGAAAAAAGTGTCGAGCAATCGCCCCAGCGCACCACGTTTGGCGCGCAATTGCGAGATACGCGGCTGGTATAGATGATGCCGGGCGCCGGGGTCTTTGCGCACCTTCAGCATCTTCTTTTCCACCAGCAGGCCAAGAAGCGCGCGGACGGCGGAATAACTAGGCTGGCCGGACATTTCCTCCTGCACTTGCGCGGCGCTGGCCTCGCCCAGACGGTGGAGGATGTCCATCGCCTCGCGCTCGCGGCGCGGAAGAGGTTCGTCAGCTTGATCGGGCATGTGCAGAAAATTCCGCACATCACGGCGAATTGCAAGCGGCGATTCAAGAAAAAGTCGCTTCTGATGCAGAAAAATCCGCACATAATAGTTGACGCGCGAGATTAAGTGTAGAAAAATCTGCACATGAAAGCCATTCGCATTCTTCTCTCCGCCGGCGTTCTTCCTTGCGCCTTGTTGCTTAATTCGTGCGCCAGCAATGATTCGCTCTCCAAGGCGAATTATCAATCCGGGTATTCGTGGGCGGGACTAAGGTCCAGCCCCGCTCCCGGCGCACAAGATTCGGTTGCCAGGAATGTGGCGGAGCGCCCCGGACTTGGAACCACACTCGGTGGCGAGATTGGGGACAGTTCCACCGACGCTCATTTCTACCGCCGCAGTCATAATTCACCCGACAAGCTGGCCTCATTTTACTACAACGACGAGGAGGGCGCGAAAGCGATGGCAGGCATGTCAGGAAAATCTTCCAAGCACAGCGGACGGTTTGATCTCGCCGACGGAATCCTGCGCGCCAGTCTTTGTGCCGGCTGGGACGATGACAGGCAGCCGTGGTATGAATCTGGGGGGAAGGTGTTTGTCATCGGCGGAGCCGGGCAAAGATATAGCATTGAACTCGAGAACACATCGAAACAACGGGTGGAGGTTGTCGTGTCCGTGGACGGACTCGATGTTCTCGACGGTGCGTCCGCAGCATTCTCCAAGCGCGGCTACGTCATCCCACCGCGCAGCACCATTCATATTCGTGGCATGAAGTCCGGCGGGAAACTGCGCAGCTTTGAGTTTGGTTCCGTCCGTGACTCCCAAGCAGCGAAAACGGGTGGTGAAAAAGCGGCGCGCAATGTCGGCGTCATCGGCATCGCGTTATTCATTGAAGACGAAGAGGCGGCCAAGCGCGATCGTATTGAAGAGGGCATGAAGCGTGGAGATGCCCGTGCGTTTCCGGGGAGTTGAGTGCGGATGAAAACATCCGGCTGTTAGTCATATGAAGTGTCTCCACGCAATTCTAGAAATTTGGATTTGTCTGCTAGCCAGCGGCTGCCATCCATTTTGGAATCCAGCAGGGGCGCGGACGATTACTTACAAAGAGTTTGATACGATTTACTATCAGACCAGCGCTGACCGAACGAAGGCATATTTGTTTTTCTCGCAACCAAAAGGATTGATCGTCGGCATGTCCCTCTCAACGACAGGATATAAGTATGGAGTAGGCTTTGGCGCCGTCTCGGATACTGCCAGCCACCGCCGACGATATGGCAGGATTTCGCTCTCGGGGGCCATGCCAATAAACAATCTATGGATGTTGCCGTTCGACATTGGCGATGGCAATGGCAAGCCGAGTGAAGAATTCCGGATGTTTTATGGAACTGAGGATGACCCATGGGGAATTCCGATTCCCTGCAGAGGCACGCGGAGAGATTGAGCCAGCATCGGACGGTGCAGTCCAAACTATTGCGGCTTCACGCGCGGCGTCGAGCCTCCGTTACAGCTTGCACAACCACCCTTCTTTTTGCCCTTGCTGCGCATTACGAACAACAGCGCCGTGATGGTCACGACTGCAGCAGCAGCCCAGGTTTGCCAATCATTATCCATCGTTGATCAGAAGCCGATGAGCTTCCCTCCTTGATAGACTACGAAGCTCGCGAGCCAGGCGGCGCCGGTCATGTAGACGATTTGGAAAAGCGGCCATTTCCAGCCGTTGGTCTCGCGCTTCACAACGGCGACCGTGCTGAGGCATTGCATGGCGAAAACGTAGAAGACCATGAGCGAGAGGCACACGAGCGGCGTGAAGATCGGGCGACCGTCGGGCCATTTATCGGCTGCGAGCTTCGCCTTGAGCGGCTCGATGTCTTCGCCTTCGACGGCGTAGATGATGCTCATGGTGCTGACGAAAAACTCGCGTGCGGCAAAGCTGGAGATCAAGCCGATGCCGATCTTCCAGTCGTAGCCAAGCGGCTTGATGACCGGCTCGATGAAATGGCCGGCGCGACCAGCGATGGAGTGGGAGAGTTGCGAGGAGCGATACTCAATTTTCGCGGCAGCATCCGCCGGCTCGGGCGTGCTGAGTTTGGGATAAGTTTTCGCCGCCCACAGAAGGATGGACAATCCAAGAATGACGGTGCCGGCGCGCACGAGGAACAGCTTCGCCCTCTCCAGCATGTAGCGGGCGACGTGTTTCAGCGCGGGGCGTTTATAAGTGGGCATTTCCAGCACCATGAGGCTGCTCCTGCCCTTGGCCATGGTGCGATTAAAGAGCCAGGCAAACGCAAACGCCCCGCCGGTGCCGAGCACATACATGCCGAGCATGAGCAGCGCTTTGTTCAAGGTGGAAACGCCGCTCGCGGGAAACATCGCAGCAATCATCAGTGTATAAACCGGCAGGCGCGCAGAACAGCTCGCCAGGGGTGCAATCAAGATGGTGATAAGCCGGTCCTTCGGGCTGGCGATGGTGCGCGTGGCCATGATGCCGGGCACGGCGCAGGCGTAGCTACTGAAGAACGGCACAAAAGAACGTCCGTTCAAACCGACGCGCCCCATAAACTTGTCCATGATGAAGGCCACGCGCGCCATGTAGCCAGTGTCCTCCATCATACCAATGAAGAAGAACAACAGCAGAATTTGCGGCAGAAATTTCACCACTCCACCCACTCCGACGATGACACCGTTGACAATGAGATCGCGCAGATCGCCGCCGGGCATGATTGATTCGATCCAGCCGCCAGCTAATCCGGTGATCTGGTCAATCCAGTCCATCGGCCCCTCGGCCACACTGAAGATCATGTAGAACACGCCGAGCATGATTGCGCCCATGCAAACGCCGCCCCAAACGGGATGGAGGAAGACAGAGTCGAGCCGGTCGGTGGTTGTGCTCTCATCGCATTCGGGCCGACGCAGCGCACCAAGCAAAAGTTTTTCCACTGCCTCGTAGCGCGAGGCTGCGAGCCGGTCCTCCCAGCCGGGAAATTTATTTTCCAAGTCATCATGCGCCGCAGCGAGCCGGTTGACTTGCGAGTCTTCAATTCCGTAATGTGCAGGATCGTGATCAGAGATCAGATAGAGTGGCTCCAGCAATGAAGCATTCTCCGCCACCGTGCCGCTGCGAACCAGATCAGCGCGGGTCTGTTGCAAGCCTTCCAAGATATCCGGTGGGATCGGCAGCACCTTGTTGTCCGCCTTTTGAAGCTCACGGCTGATCGCGGCCTTTAATTCCAGAAGACCCTTGCCGAAAGTCGCCTGCATCGGAACGACGGGCACGCCGAGCCGCTGGGACAGCTTTTCGACATCGATGCGCCATTGTTTGGCCTCGGCAACGTCGGTCATATTCAAGACCAAGAGCGACGGCAAGCCGAGTTCGAGAACTTGAGTGGCGAGATAGAGATTGCGTTCGACGTTCGAGGCGTCGGCGACAAGAATCACCGCGTCCGGCCGGGGTGTGTCAGTGCGACGACCGAGCAAGACATCGCGCACCACCGCCTCATCGGGCGAACGCGCATTCAGGCTGTAAGTGCCGGGGAGATCGATCAAGCGGATCCGCTTGCCGTGCTGATTGAAGCAGGTGCCCTCGCGCTTCTCGACCGTGACTCCAGGATAGTTCGCGACCTTTTGCTTCAGCCCTGTAAGTGCGTTGAAGATCGTGGACTTGCCGCTGTTGGGATTACCAACCAGTGCGAACACTGGCTCGCGCGCGGGTTGCCTCATCCGCGATTCAGAAGCTGATGCGGTGGCGGACATGATTTATTCCGCCGTGATATGAATATGCCGTGCCTCACTGCGACGCATGGCCAGGCGCGAACCGCGCACGGAAACTTCGATGGGGTCGCCCATCGGGGCACGGCGGACGACTCGTATTTTCGTTCCAGGCACCAGACCCAGTTCTCGCAGGCGCGTGATGTGTTCGTCATGTCCCACAGGGATGTCACTGATCACTCCGCCAGCACCGGCAGCGAGATCGGAGAGAAGTTTTTCGGCGGACATAGCAGGTTCTAAAGTTGATACGCTGGAAGCGGGTGGAATCTTATTGAGATTGTGTCGCAATTGCAACGCAAAGTTTGAATAGAATCGCTGCAATGAAATGAATGCGGTTTACTGCGGAGGAAATCTCGGATACGCGGAATGAAAGGATAATCAGCGGTCAGCACGTAGTGATAAATTCCAGCAGACTCGGTTGGCGTCACACCGAAGCGACCGCCACATTCATCCAGATCACCGGAACCACTGATGTATTCATAATCGGCAAGAAACGTGCCGTCGTATTTTCCACCGGGCCCGCCGGGCCGGGTGCCTTGCTTGATCTGGTAGCTCGACTTCATCTCTCGCACCTCGCTTTTTACATCCTTGGCATTGGAGTAATCCCAGCGCGCATAAATCGGGAACCCGTCCGCAGCCCAACCCACGTGGATGATTCGCGGCTTATTTTCCGGATTGAGCTTCTTCATCAAACCCAGCGGAATGCCATGGTAATGATACGCCCCGTTGGGTTGCACATGCGCCGAGTTCGCGTCGAGTCCCAGATCGAGTTTGCCTGAATTGGCCTCGTATTGCCAGGCGCTGTTTCGATCACCTTGCCACCATTCCGCAGCGTTCGGATCAAACACAACTCCGTTCACGGCGATGCCGAAAGCCTGCATCGTGACCAGCGAGGATTTGTCCGCTACTTTCGGTTTGAGCGGCATCTCAAAATGATAATTCTGCGGGGCGATCGTGTTTGGATTACCCCGGCGCGGAAACTTGCCGACGCTGTGATCGGGGATGCCGTTGGAATCGATAATAAGCTTTTCGTTCGCAGCCCAGATGTTGACCTTGGGCGCAAACGCAGGCGGCACCAGATCAGACTCATTAACAGCGGGCGGAACAGGGCGCTGGGTTTGCGCATGCAAGGCTATCCCTACGACGGGCAACCCTAACATGAGCCCAAGAAGTTTTTTCATGCGGGATACAACTCTGAACGACGAGAATGGTTGCATGGCAGACAGCGGGTTAATCAGGATTCTTAAAAATGCGTATCCTCATGCGCATAGGGCGGCGCGCAGCAGCAGAGGAATCGCAACGTGGTGCGGGCGCTGATTTGATGCCAGGCGCCGGGCGGAATCAAAATGGCATCACCTGCGGCGACTTCACGCTGCTCACCGTCGATTTCCATGATTCCGGTTCCTTCAAGGATGAAGTAAAACTCTTCCGAGAGCTTGTGATAGTGACGCTGCGTGGCACATGCGATGGACACCGTGGCTTCGGCAAGGCTCTGATTGAGCACGGGGGCGTTGGTGCGGTCGAGGATGCTGCGAATGGTCGAGCCATCCTTGGTGGTGAAGGGAGCCTGCGCGGAAAGTGGGTTGATTGTCATGGTCGCCTGCGGCATCGTCGGCGCTTCACCGCAAGCTGCAAGCGCCTTTCAAAATGGGAACCACCAATTCAAATTCTTCAGTCGGCAATACGGCGCTGCTGTCGGGCTGTCATGCGATCATCACCGGCGCATCATCCGGTTTGGGCGCGGAATTCGCGCGCCAGTTGGCACCCAGAGCGGCCTCCCTGGTGCTGGCAGCGCGCAATGGAGAATTGCTGGAGGCATTGGCCACACGTCTTCGAGATTCACATCCAGCGTTGCGAGTCGTTGTGATTGCATGTGATCTTGCCACCGCTGATGGACGCGCTGCGCTGTGGAACACGGTCGACGACTCAGGTCTCGATCCGACGCTGCTCGTCAATAACGCCGGCCTGGGTGATTACGGCGAGTTTGTCGAGGCTGACAGCACCCGGCTGCGGGCACAGATTGATGTCAACGTGATGGCGCTGACTTTGCTGGCGCACGAATACGCCCGGCGGGCGCACAACGGGAAGGCGTATCCCAGAGCCATGATCAACATCAGCTCGCTGGCCGCTTCATTGCCCATCCCCGACCTGGCGGTCTATGCCGCCACCAAGGCTTATGTCACCAGTTTGAGCGAGGCTCTGGCGATTGAGTTACGCCCCGACAACGTCCGGGTGCTCGCTGTTTGCCCCGGCCCGACTCCGACCAACTTCAGCAAAACCGCGCGACGTGAAGATGGTCGCGATACCGATCGCAGCGGCCAAGACTGGCTGAGAATTCCGTCGCAGGAGGTGGTGGCAACTTCGCTTGCCGCGCTGGAACACGGAAGCGTGCGTCATTTTCCGGGATGGAAGGTGCGGCTGGCCGCATTCATTTTTGAATCCATGCCGCGCTTCATCACCCGATGCGTTCTTCAACTTCGCCGTCAAAAATCAATCCAAAAATAACAAGACTGTCCAATGTCAGAAGACATGAGAGATCCCCAGTCACCGGCTCCAGACAGTCCGGCCGATCGGCTCAAGGGCGCGGAGTTCCCCCCTCCCGAAGATGAACAAATTTATCCGGCCCGGTGGAATTCTCAGCCGCGCCGGAATCGCTTCGGCTGGATCAGCCGCACGATCATGCTGCTGATTTTTCTGGCTCTTTTGTTGATCCCGATTTCACCATTCGCCACCCGCATCAAGAATGCCATCGGCGATTGGATCGGCCGGTCGCAAAAAAACACGGTGATTGTGAAAGAAGTGCCGAGGGAAGTGATCCGCGAGGTGATCCGGGAGGTCCCCCGGATTGAGCCACTGCCTTCGAAGTTTGTTCCCCGGAAGGATGTGGATGTGGCTTCACTCTACAACGGCATCACCATCGAGACCAAAGTTGAAACGAGTGAGGGCAACTTCGCCAGTCTTGAACTTGGCAACGCGGATGCCTACAAGGTTTCGTTTCAACTGCAATTGAAGGTGCCCAAGCCTAACCAGACAGTTGCGGAACTGGCACGTCTCAACAGTCATCTGCCCAAAATGCTGCCGCACCTCGACAAGCTGCTCGAGAATGGGAAAGTATCCGGGTTCTATCACAAGCTCTACGAGAACAAGGTCGGGCTCGTCCAAAAAAATCTCACCCGGCTGAACAAGCTGCTGGACCGGCATAATTTTTTTGACTGCGAGACCATCCTCGAGCTGCGGCATCCGGACAGCAAGCGTCAAGCGCTGCTCATCCAGAGTGAAATGGATGTGGTGGCAGACGGATCGGATGGCGACCGCATGAGCGAGATGTCGGCCGACATCTATAACAGCGACTACTATCAGCCATTCACCAGCTACGAATGGCCCAAGGTGGGAACCGTGCAGAATCCGTTGCTGCCCAAGTGGCAGGCGAAACTCGAGGGATTAAAAAAAGAGCGCGAAGGCAAGAATGTATCCACCGCGCGGAAGAATGAACTCAAGGCCCAGATGTCGCATCTCGAAACTGAAATCAAGGCCCTGAAAAGTCGGAGCAGTCTGATCGGCGAGAAGGATCCCTTCATCGTTCTCTCGCTGCTCTTCAAGGATTATCCTCGGATCATGGCACAGGCACCATCCATCGGAGATTATGCAGTCGTGATCCATGGGGATAAAATCTATCCGGCGATCTGCGGCGATTATGGACCGAGCATGAAAATGGGCGAAGCCTCGCTGAAGCTTGCCAAAACGATCAATGAAAAGGCCACGCCTTATATCCGGGGCGAAGATGATTTGAAGGTCACTTATTTAATTTTCCCAGGAACTGCCGAGAAACCCTTTGGCAATCCTAACTTGGAGAAATGGAGCGAGAAGATCAGCACCTATCTCAAGGAGATCGGCGGACTGGGCGCTGATTATGCCCTGCACAAATGGGAGGAGCCCGCTCCGGTCACGCCGCCTGTGACGCCGCCCATTCCTGATGCGCCCGCAACTCCCGCAGTTTTACCGGCAGCCAGCGGCAGCGCAAAGCCGGTCGGAACGAGCAGTCCGCCAGCTGCTAACGTGCGCCGCTAAAATTACCGATCACCCGGAGTGCCGCGCCATTTTTAAGGTCGAAAATCTCATCGCTCGCGGCGTAGGGGTTATCCTCAAAACGACTGCGGAGATCATCCGCAAATTCTTCAATGGCTTCGTGGCGTGCAGGGAAGACAAAAAGTGAATGGCGATCCGGGGACACCAGCCAGATTTCATCGCCAAAGATGGTCTTAAAGATGGTGCTGAGTGTGGGTGCGATCAGTAGGCAGGCCATAGTCGGCTCATCACTGCGATAGACGGCATAGAGCACTTTGCCTGACGCATCCTTCTTCAACTCAGGTTGCAATTCCGTCAGGCGGCGGTCGGCCGCTGCTTGAGCGCGCTCGAGAAATGTCTCCCAGCTCAAGCCCAGTTTGGCGAACTCCTCTCGGGTGTTGACGTGTAGTTTTCCGTCGGCGCGCTGGTGGGCGGGGGTGAAAACCGTGTGCTTGGAATCAGCGAAGGGCTGGGAGATGGATGACCCCATGACGCGCGGCTCAGGCAGCAAAAGATACGATTCTGCTTTCGATGTCGCCATCACCCCCGCAGGAGCAGAATCAGCTGCGTAGATCACTCCCGAGAAAAATATCAGCCAGATCGCCAGTTTCATTTATCGAGCATGGCCTTGATGTCGCTGGCTTCAACTCAAATGTCGTCACTGCACTAATGCTGCTTCCCTTTTTCAAAATGTAATGTTACACGCGCACATGACTGATCTCCGCGCGGCGCCACAAACGGATCCCATCCGCATCTATCGTTATCGGGATGGATTGTATGCAGCGGATTTGCTGACTGCTGCCGTGGTGCATTTTGATTTTTTCACCTGGCTGGCAGAGAAGCCGGCGACCCTGCCAGAGATCTGCTTCCATTTCGGTTTTGCGGAACGCCCGGCGGATGTGCTGCTAACCTTGTTTGCCGCAAACGAACTCGTGAAACGCGAATCCGATGGTGTTTTCGTCATCAGTGAAACTGCTCGCGAACATCTCACGACGGGTTCGCCATGGAATCTCACGCCATATTATTCCTCGCTGAAGAATCGACCCATCGCACTGGATTTTTGTCAGGTGCTCAAGACAGACAAGCCCGCAACCTGGGGCGGCGACAAGAAGCAACTCGACTGGCATCAGGCGATGGAGACCGAAGAATTTTCGCAATCCTTTACGGCAGCGATGGACTGTCGTGGCATCTATCTTGCGCAAGCGATGGCCAAGAAGCTCGATCTCACGGGACGCCAGCGTATACTCGATATCGGCGGTGGTTCCGGCATTTATGCTTGCTCGCTGGTAGCACACTATTCGGGACTGCGAGCGACCGTGCTTGAACAGCCGCCGGTAGATCGCATCGCGACCCGATGCATTGCGGAACGCGGATTTACCAACCGTGTTTCTGTCACCGTGGGCGACATCTATAAAGATGCACTGCCCAGTGATTGCGATGTGCACCTGTTCTCCAATGTGCTGCACGACTGGGGCGTGTCCGAAGTTCGGACTTTGCTCTCCATGTCACACGCTGCGCTGCAATCAGGAGGGATGTTGGTGATTCATGATGCATTTATCAACTCAGATAAGAATGGGCCGCTTCCCGTGGCGGAATACTCAGCGCTGCTCATGCATTCGACTCAGGGCAAATGCTATTCCATCGCAGAGTATGCTGCGTTGCTTCGTGATTGCGGTTTCATCCCTGGCGACTACCACGAGACCACCGCAGATCGTGGCTTCATGACAGCCATGAAAGTTTAATGGCCGAATGTGATTTGCTGTTGCACTTTCGGCTTGCCGTTTGGATCATCCCGCTTCCGTCATGAAACCATTCCTCCTCGCTGCTGTTTTGACATTGATCGTCGATATCGCGCGAGCCACCGACTTCAAAAGTCAGGTGGCACCAATCTTCAACCAATACTGCTACAAGTGTCATTCAGAATTG
>JAIOQF010000381.1 GCA_021413535.1 Verrucomicrobiota bacterium | reverse complement strand
AATCCGCGCACGATGCGGCCTTTCTCAAGTTCTTTGATGGCCTGTTCGGTCGAGAGATGGCTCTGACATTTCAGCGTGCGCTTCCTTGAGTTCCAGTCGAGCGCGGCAAAAGAGAGTTTATCGGTTCCGACAGGTCCGCCGAGGTAGACGGGAAGTTTGCCCAGCGGGCCGATGTTGGTGTCGTTCAGCAGGTCGGACACCGATTTCTCCAGGGGCCGGTTCATGATGTAACCAAAGGCGCCTTCGACTGAATCGTGCGCAGCCAAAAGCAGCACGGTGTGAAAAAAATTGGGATCGCGCAACACGGGCGACGCCAGCAGCAGCGAACCCGAAAGGGAATCAGGCTTGTTGGCTTCTGGATTCATAACAGGGGGTGCTCTGAGCATACGCTGTATTCTGGAAAACAGCAAGGGAAGCTCCGCAACAACTCGTTGCCATTCATGCACCCATCAGTCACATTCGGGCGATGCAGGAATTGGAGCAACAACTACGAGCCGGGAAGGATTTGACCCGCGACCAAGTGCGGGTGGCGACGGAGTTCTTGCTCGACCCGGAAATAACTGCGGAGCGCAAGGTGGTATTCTTGCGCGCTCTTTCGGACAAGGGCGAGAAGCCCGGCGAGATAGCGTTGTTTGTTGAAGAGTTTCTGCGTCATGCAGTTGATCCTGGCATTGATCCGGTGACACTTCCGGGGCCGGTGCTGGATGTTGTGGGCACGGGGGGCGACAAATTGAATCTTTTCAATGTCTCCACCACTTCCATTTTCATCCTAGCGGCTGGCGGCGTGGTCATCATCAAACACGGCAATCGAGGCATCACCGGAAAGAGCGGGGGCGCGGACGTGCTGGAGGCGTTGGGTGTAAAGATTAATCTGCTGCCTGCGGATCTAGGACGTTGTTTGCACGACACGGGCATCGGTTTCATCTTTGCTCCGTTGTATCATCCGGCGTTCAAAGCGGTGGTCGAGGCGCGCAAGATTCTCGCCGCGGAAGGACGTCGCAGCATTTTTAATTTGCTCGGCCCCTTGATGAATCCGGCGCGACCCGCGCATCAACTGGTGGGAGTTTTCGACGAGAAGCTGGTGCCGGTCTTTGCTGAGATTCTGCGCGAACTCGGACGCAAGACCGCCTGGGTCGTGCATGGACTGACGAATGACGGTCGCGGCATGGATGAGCTTTCCACGATCGGTCAGAGCCGGATTGCTAAACTCGAAGCGGGAAAAATTACGATGGAGGAGCTTGATCCCGTCACGCTCGGTTTTGTCCCGGCGGAGGTAGCAGACTTGGTCGGTGGAGATGCGCAAGAGAATGCGGAAACTTTGGAAGGAATCCTCGCGTGCCGCATCAAGGGGCCGAGGCGCGATCTCGCAGTGCTGAATGCTGCGGCGGGATTTGTCATCACCGGAAAATCAATCGATCTGGCAGCAGGCAAGAAACTCGCGGAGGACCTGCTCGACCGCGGTGCGGCACATGCGAAGCTGCGTGCGTTGCAGGACTGGTGCTAGTATTTCATGACCGTCAGATTTGAGCTGGTAGATATCTTGCCTTCGCTTTTCCAAGCCCTGCTGCTTGACCCTGAGGAACTTTGGGTTACTTAAGTAGTCAATATGGATGACTTGTTAATTGCCTCGATTGTCGGGCGCGAAGTCTTGGACTCGCGCGGTAACCCTACGGTGGAAGTGGATGTAATTTTGGAAGGTGGCGCGGTGGGCCGTGCAGCGGTGCCCAGCGGGGCCAGCACGGGCGAACACGAGGCTTTGGAGCTGCGTGATGGCGATAAAAAACGCTATCTCGGCAAGGGCACTTTGAAGGCGGTGAAGAACGTCAACAACATCATCGCCGAACATCTTGAAGGACTTGATGCCAGCGAGCAGGTGGCGATTGACCGGGCCATGATTGCGCTCGATGGCACGAAAACGAAATCGAAGCTCGGTGCCAACGCCATCCTCGGCGTCTCGCTTGCGGTTGCGAAAGCTGCGGCGACTGCGCTCGGGATGCCGCTTTACAAATACGTCGGCGGACCAAACGCGAAGGTGCTGCCAGTGCCGATGATGAACATCATCAACGGCGGAGCGCACTCGGATGCGCCGATCGATTTCCAAGAGTTCATGATCATGCCCAAGGGCGCGCCGACGTTCCGTGAAGCTTTGCGCTACGGTGCTGAGGTGTTTCATGCACTGAAAAAGATACTGCATGATCGCGGTCTGAGCACGGCAGTGGGTGACGAAGGTGGATTTGCGCCGACGCTCAAATCGGCGGACGATGCGCTGGCTGTGATTTCCCAGGCGGTGGAGAAGGCCGGCTATAAACTTGGCAAGGACATCTTCATTGCGCTCGATGTGGCCTCCAGCGAGTTCTTCGACAAGGAGAAGAAGAAATACGTTTTCAAAAAGTCCGACAAGAGCGTGCGAAGCGCCGAAGAACTGGTGGCCTACTATCAGGGCTTGCAGAAGAAGTATCCGATCATCTCGATTGAAGACGGCTGCGCTGAGAACGATTGGGCCGGTTGGAAGAAACTGACCGATGCCATGGGTGCCAAGACCCAACTCGTGGGCGATGATCTTTTCGTCACCAACGTCGAGTTCCTGCGCAAGGGCATCGACATGGGCGTGGCCAATTCCATTCTGGTGAAGGTGAACCAGATTGGCTCGCTCACCGAGACACTGGACAGCGTGGAACTGGCGCATCGTTACGGCTACACTTCCGTGCTGAGTCATCGCTCCGGTGAAACTGAGGACTCGACCAT
>JAIOQF010000380.1 GCA_021413535.1 Verrucomicrobiota bacterium | reverse complement strand
ATCGATGGAGCGGCAGACAACGCCGAGCACTGCGAGCGCATCGTGCGGTCCACGATGGACGCGCTGCAAACGCTGCCGTTTTTCGGCGGCGGTAAATTAGTCTGGCTGAAAAACGCCAATTTCCTCGCCGACACCCAGGTCGGGAAAACCATCGCTGCAATCGAGGGCGCGGAGTCGATCTTGGACTATGTGGAAAAGCAGCTGCCGCCTGAGGTGAAGTTTCTGCTCAGTGCCACGGCGGTGGACAAACGTCGCGCTGCCTACAAGCGCATTCAGAAGCTGGCTGATCTGCGCGTGTTTGATCGACCCGATACCAGCAAGACGGGCTGGGAGGATGAGGTCATGTCCTTGGTCCAACGCCGGGCGCGTGACATGGGGCTGACCTTCGACACCGACGCGCTGGAGATGTTCGTGCAACTCGCGGGTGAAGATACGCGCCAGCTTGATTCAGAATTAGAAAAGATCAGCCTCTATCTTGGCGATGCCAAACGCGTGACCGTGGAAGATGTGCGCGCGATCGTGCCACTAAGCCGTGCGGGGATCATCTTTGAAGTGGGTAACGCCATTGGAAAACGCGATCTGCGTCGCGCGTTGGAACTTTTGCGCACGTTGATTTATCAGGGGCAGAATCCCGTGGGCATTTTGCTCGGTGCCATCGTGCCGCGGGTGCGGAGCCTGCTGCTCGCCGCAGACATCGTGGCCACTCATCCAAAATTGCCGCGTGGAAATTACCAAGGCTTTGTCGGCGCGCTGGATCGACTGCCTGCAGATCAGACGGCGCATCTGCCGAAGAAGAAAGACGGCAGCGGTATCAACGGCTATCCGATTTTTCTAGCGCTCGAAGAGGCGCGGCGTTTCAGCATAATTGAATTGCGTGATGCGCTGCGCGCGTGCCTTGATGCCAACTTGAAACTGGTGACAACCGCGCTGGATTCGCAGTTGGTGCTGGAGCGATTGTTGATCGGGATGCTGGCCCCAAAAGCCAAACGCCGCGCGGCGTGACAGATCGATTTAGCTTGCCACAAAAAACGCCGCGCTCGCCGTGAAGCCATGCATGTGGGCCTTGCCGCCAACGGTGCCGATCTCGCCATTGCAGAGCAGACCGGCGAGAGGGATATCGCCGAAGATGGTCTGGATGAGCGCGGCATCGTGATGCGGTTTACCGAAGAGATTTTTACCCCGTCCTGCGCAGGAAAAAAGCAGACTGGCAAACGGTGGCGCATCAAGTGCCGCGCGCTTTTGCCGGAGCATGTTGCGCAGGTCGGCGTGCGCCGCCTCACGGTCGCGAAGCTGAAATTGCAAGGTCTGGCCCACGCGCGGGATGGCACCGACGGCGATGATGCCATTGTTCGGATCGCCTCCGATGATGGATCGCACGAGAAAATCGCCAGTGTGAAAATCCTCGACGTATTCACTCATGGCGAGTCCGACGAGAATATTGCCCTGCGCCTTCTCGCGTTGCGTGTCCGTCAGGCTCTGATAGGTGGACTGGAGCTGCTCGTAGGCATTTTTGCAGGCAAGCTGGTGGATAAGATTGTTCTCCGCGCGGGTGATCGTGAGCGGCTCACCGATGGGGCGACAACCCTGGCTGACAATGCCGGTAAGTTTCACTGAACCACGAAAGCCCACCGCGATAGCCGTGGCGTCACTCACTCCGGCATCCGTAAAGATGAAAAGTTCCTCGCCACGAGAACTGCCGCTGGCCAGACCGCCGTAAGTGCTGGTGGCACCGGCGGCGGCGTTCCATTCTGTCATCCAGTCTTCACCGAGATGCACCGGATTGCCCAGCACGATCCAGCCATTGCAATTCTCGTTCCACTGACGCACGCGCCTCATATCCGCGGCATCGCGGAGTTCCATTAGAGAAAACTCCGCGCCCGGCATGCGCAGCAGCAGCAGTGTGAAACCCGATGCGCCTTCGTCTTCGCATCCAATGCCGATGAGCCCGCCTGCCGAGCAGCCCACGATGCGCGGGCAGTGTGCATGGATTTGCACCAGCTCCAGCAGATCGCGCAGTGAATTTTGCAAATCGCAAGATACGAAGACAAAAGCCAGGTCCGCCCGGCCACCGACATGTTCCCGAGCCCGGGCAGTGGCTTCGCGAATACGCGATTCATCAAAAGGTCCCGGCACAACCTCCGACCACGAAACGGGGGCGGGCGCTGCGTCGATCATGGTTTCCATCAAAGCAATTTACCTAAGTCGGCAGCCAGAGGCAACAAAACTCCAATAAATCCTGCTGGTGTCTGCGGAATGCCAAGATGGGGTTGCCGCTGCAACAGTTATAATTTTGCGGGGTTGAACTCCAGACGTAAATAATGTGCAGGTTCCTGCGTTATCGTCTCTATTCCTAATGCGCCTGATATGAGTGAATCACCTGCCTCTTCTTCCCCACCGCCCGCCAAAGGCCGTGCGGGATGTTTCATCCTTATCCTTGCTCTGCTCGTGGGGGGCGGCTGGTGGTGGTGGGCGCAACGTAATGATCCAGCTGCGTCGGCGCTGACTTTCGGCAAAGGCGCCAAGCGCGGTATGCGCGGCACAAACGCTGCACCGATCCCCGTCAGCGTGGAAGTGGTGAAGCAGGAGGACTTCGAAGAATGGCTCAACATCGCGGGCACAGTCACCCCATTGAA
>JAIOQF010000090.1 GCA_021413535.1 Verrucomicrobiota bacterium | reverse complement strand
GATAAAATTCTTCTCCCAGCCGACCGGCGCGCCGCGCTCATAATGCGTGCGTAACGCCGCCGAGTAATCCTGCCATTCATCACCGAAACGGTCACGGTAAGCCAATCGCAGCGGATCATCCCAAGTCAGTTCTGACAAGTTGCGTTGCCAGAGATAATGTGCGCTCTCGTGCCGGAAATGGCCGAGCAGCGTGCGGCTGTTCTCGCCAAGCTGCTGACGATTGAATTGACGATAGGTGTCATCGGCTTCTTCGAGATTCACCGTGATGATTCCGTTGAGGTGGCCCGTGGTCACTTCGGGATTCAAAAGCGTGCTGACGAAGTCAAATGCCAGTCCGAACTTTGGATTTTCCGTCTTGGTTGGCAGCGTCATGCCCAGACGCAGCAACGTGTAGATTAGTCGGCGTTTCGCCATTTCGGTGCGACCCCAAAGCATCCGGTTTCGCTCCGTGCTCAAGTCGGGGATGGTGCGATTCATCCCGCATGCCAGACACAACAACGCCGTAGAATCCGCCGGCAGCAGCCAGTTGCACACGCCATATTTGACGCCGTTATCGCAGAGTTTCATCGCGCCGCCGGGTTGCAGTCGCATCATGGTTCCGCCTTGTGGATCATAACCGACCTGGCCGCCACATTTCAGGCATTTTGAACTGCCAAAAAAAAGGACGTTGCCGCAGTCGCAGGTGAATCGTTGCATGGGAAAATCGGACGACTCCATGATGGAGTGGTGATTGTTAGTCGCATTTCGTGCGTGTGTCATGCAAAGCCCGAATCTATCGTCTGCTCGCCGACGCAGCTTGCCTCGCCGTGAAAAAGCACCTTAAGTGCCGCCAATCTTTCAGATGATGTCCGCCCCTGTCGCTCTTAAATGCCCGAACTGTGGTTCCGTTTTACGCACGGATGATATCGATACCGCCTCAGGCATCATCAAGTGCAGTTACTGCAAGGCATTGGCCACGCTGCCAAATGTCACAGACCTAGCGCGGGGTGATATTGCCTTTCACCCCAGGGCCGAGGTTCCGTTGCCGCCGGGATTGACGTTGGAGCAATACGGCGGAGGTATCAGCATCACCCGGCGCTGGTTCAGCGCGGTTGTGTTTTTCCTGATTCCATTTTGTATCGCATGGGACTCATTCCTCGTGTTCTGGTATAGCATGGCTTTATCGGGCAACGCACCATGGATCATGGCGGTGTTTCCCATTGCGCATGTCGCGGTCGGGGTGGGGCTGACTTATTTTGTGCTGGCGACGATTTTCAATCGCACGGTCATCATCGCCGGGCAGGGCAGACTTCGGATCGGGCACGGACCACTGCCGTGGAGGGGCGGGGTGGAAATTGCGACATCGGAAATCGACCAGCTTTTTTGCAAAATGAAAACCAACAATGGTAAAAACGGTTCCAGCATCTCCTACGAATTGTGGGCGGTCATGCGGGAAGGCGCCACGCGCAAGCTGCTGAATACCGGGACTTCCGATGATCAGGCGCTTTTCATTGAACAAAAAATCGAGCGCGCCTTGGGAATTAAGGACCGCAGCGTGCCGGGTGAGATTCCGCGGTGATTCGATCAACATCGCCACTGAATCATGCGCCTCATTCTCGCCAATCCCGCCGGTCTTTGGGCCTTGCTGGCGATTCCCTTGGTGCTGCTGATTCATTTTCTGCAGGAAAAATCCCGTCGCATTCGCTGCAGCACGTTGTTCCTGCTGGATCGGGTGAAGCCGGAGAGCGTTGGCGGTGCGCGTCTTGATCGATTGCGGAATTCGGTGCCGCTCTGGTTGCAGTTGCTCGCGGTGATGATCATCGCCTGGCTGCTGGCGGAGCCGCGTTGGATCCGTCAGGACTCGCGCCAGACCGTGGTGGTGGTGCTGGACAGTTCTGTTTCCATGAGTGCATTCAAAAAAGAGACGCGTGTTATGTTGCAGGAAAAATTGTCGCACTGGTCGCGAGCGGCGGCGCACACCGACTGGCATCTGTTGGAATCCGGCCCGCGCAAACCACGGCTGTATGCCGGAACCGAGATCGGTGAATTACTTAAGGCCTTCGACAAGTGGGAGCCAACTCAGGGAACCCATGCACCGGATGCGGCCTTGCTCACTGGGCGCGGACTGGTGCGCGGCAATGCGGGCATCGTTATCTTTGTCACTGATCGCAAGACGGAAGTGTCGGCGGATGTGGCGTTGATGTCAGCGGGCGGGCTGATTGACAATGTCGGCTTCGCCGGGGGCGAGGCCAAGCTCACGGAGCATGGAAATGGAATGAAATGGAGTGCGCTGGTAAAAAACTATGAACGCGAGATTCAGGATCGGGAGTGGTGGATGGAAGATGAAGGCAAAAGGCAGGAGGCAGGAGGCAAAAGTGAAAAACACAAAATCTCCATCGAGCCGGGACAAACGGTGGCGTTGGAAGGTGAGCTGCCGCCGGATGTGGCGCGAGCGACGCTGGTGCTCGGACCTGATAAATTTTCTTGGGATGACCGTATGCCCTTGCAGAAGCCGAAGCAGCGCATCGTGCATGCGGCAGTGCGACTGTCGGGGGTCGCTGGTGATTTGATGAAGAAGATTTTTGCGGCGCTCGATGGCGTGGAGCTGGGATCGCTCATGCCTGATCTCGTGATCGATGAACTGGGCAATGCGCCGGGCAGTGATGCCGTGCAGTTGGGTGGTTCATTGGGGGAGAACGGTGCGCTGGATGCATCGTGGGTGGCGGCGGAGGATCATCGACTGACGCGTGATCTGGCGTGGTCGGGTCTGTTGAGTGGCCGGCCGATGGAACTCACGCTGGCGGAAGGTGACGTTCCATTATTGTGGAAGGGGAATCGCGTTCTAGCCTTGTTGCGTCCGGGCGTGACGGCAGAGGGGAAACAAATTCAGCGGTTGATTTTGAATTGGGATCTCGCCCAATCCAATGCCGCCCGGGTGCCGGCGCTCCCTGTGATGCTGCAACGTTTTGTGGAGATGGTGCGCGAGCGTAACGCAGAGCCTTGGGCGGGAAATTTTGAGACTGCGCAGAAGATTGAGGCAGGAGGCAGGAGGCAAGAGGCAAAAGTGGAGTTGCGGGTGAATAGCGAGACGAGTGTGTTTGATGGTCGCGCGCCGGAACGTCCGGGATTTTTTGAGGTGTTGGAGGACGGTAAAATATGGATCAGCGGTGCGGCGCATTTTGCCGACACTCGAGAAGCGGACTTTCGCGACGCGGAGTTGCTGGACACTTCGGAGCAACGGCGGATGGAGACTGCTCTAAAGCAGAGTGAGTCTGATCCATGGATGCCCTTGTGGGTGCTGTTGCTCGCCGGATGTCTTATCGGAGCGTGGGCCTGGCGCGGGACGAGAACCAGCAAATCAGTGGCCAGTGAATCAGTGAGTAATTATGTAAAAGTCTGACACATAGCATAGCTTGTTGACCACTGACCCACTGCCCACAGATTTACTGATTTTCATGCGCTTCGCTTCACCTGAATGGTTCCTCCTCTTGCCGCTGCTTGCAGCAGCGGGCTGGTTCTGGCATGGGATGCGATTGGAGAAACCACTCCGCGTTCTGTGTCTCTTGCTGCTGGTGCTGCTGCTGGCGCGACCTCAGTTGCGGCGCTCGGGCGATGGTCTTGATCTTTGGGTGCTGGTGGATCATTCAGATTCGGCGAGGGATTTATTGCAACCGCGATTGGCAGAGTGGGAGACGATTCTCGATAAATCTAAAGGCGCAGCCGACCGCTTGTTCTTCATCGATTTTGCAGCGGAAGCTGTGAAACGCGGAGCTCTGATTCGAGCGGGCGCGAACGGTGCAGAATTTGATGGCGCACGTAACGCCACTCGATTGAACTCAGCAGCGACATTTGCACTGGCACAGATGTCGCCGGATCGGGCGGCGCGGGTGCTGGCGATGACGGATGGTTTTTCCACCGAAGTCCTCGACGGACTGGCGGAAAAACTTATCAAGCAAAGTGTGCCGCTCGATTATCGGCTGCCGCCACGCGACTCGACGAATGACTATCGCGTTGGTGCGTTCGTGCTGCCGCGGCGCGTGCAGTTGCGCGAGGCGATGCTGGGCGAAGTGGTGGTGCTCGGTGGTCATGATGCATCGGTGCCAATCGAACTTTTTCGAAATGGACAAAGCATCGGTCGCCGCGAAGTGCCGGTGGAGGGCGGCGTAGGCAGATTGCGTTTCACCGACCGCCTTAGTGCTCCTGGCGCCTATCGTTACGAAGTGCGGCTGATTCCGGTGGATGATGCAGTTCCCGGCAACAACACCGCATCTCAGTGGGCCGAAGTGCAGGGCGGGCCACGGGTGTTGCTGGTGACTTCGTATGATAATGATCCGCTGGGCGAGGCTCTGACCGCGCAAGGTTTTGACGTGGGTGTCGTCACTGATTTGAGTGCGATCAATGTGGGTGCTTTGAGCGGAGCGAAGGTCGTGGTGCTGAACAACGTGCCCGTTTACAAACTCGATTCCCAGTTTGTGCGGGGCCTGGATTTTTTTGTGAACCAGCAGGGCGGGGGACTGGCGATGATTGGTGGCAAGACCAGCTTCGCTGCGGGCGGATGGTTTGGTTCGCCGGTGGAACCGCTGTTGCCGGTGAGCATGGAGTTGAAGCAGGAACACAGGAAACTCGCGGTGGCGATGGCTATCGTGATGGATCGATCCGGCAGCATGTCGGTGAACGTGCCGGGCAGCACAATGCAGAAGATGGATCTCGCGGACGAGGGCGCGGCACGGGCAATTGGTTTGCTTGGTGATAACGATCTCATTTCGATTATACCCGTGGACAGCACGGCGCATCCGTTGTCGCCGTTGGTGCAGGTGGGCCCGAACCGGGGTGCGCTGCAAAATTCCGCGCGACGCGTTGAGAGCACGGGCGGCGGAATATTTGTTTACACCGGATTAAAAGCCAGCTGGGAAATTTTGCGGCCCGCGACGGTGGGTCAGCGGCATGTCATCTTGTTTGCGGATGCGGCGGATGCGGAGGAGCCTGGTGATTACAAAAATCTGCTCGCCGAGATGCAGAAGGAAAAATGCACTGTCAGTGTCATCGGTCTCGGTTCCGAGAAGGATTGTGATGCGGACTTTCTTAAGGACGTAGCCAGGCGCGGCGGCGGGCGGATTTTTTTTAACGCCGACGCCAACGAACTGCCCGCACTGTTTGCGCAGGAGACGGTGAGCGTGGCGCGCTCGGCGTTTATCGAGGAACCAGTGGAGTTGAAAAGCACGCCCGGTTGGCTGGAGATGGCGGCGGCACCGATGGACTGGTTGAAGAAGATCGACGGATACAATTTATGCTACCTGCGACCAGGTGCGACGCAGGCTGCGATCACGGGCGATGAATATAGCGCGCCGTTGGTGGCCTTTTGGCAGCGTGGCACGGGACGGGTGGCGACGGTGGCTTTTCCCATGGGTGGAGATTTTTCCACATTGACGCGCGGCTGGAAAAATTACGGTGGCTTCGCACAGAGCCTGGCCCGCTGGCTCATGGGCAACCAGCTTCCGGCGGGGCTCGGTTTGAAAACCACGCTCGATGGCAGCCAGCTCAAAGCAGATTTATTTTACGATGAAACTTGGAACGCGCGCATCGCCGCGCACGCGCCGGAACTGGTTGTGTCCGCTGGCAGCGATGGGAGGTTGCGAACTGTGCCTTGGGAACGGCAGGCGCCGGGACATTTCCGCGCGGTGCTGGAACTCGAGGGCGACAAGTATCTGCGCGGTGCCGTGAAGATCGGCGATGCGGCGCTTTCGTTCGGTCCGGTGAATGCGGTGACGAATCCGGAATGGAGTTTCGACAAGGCTCGTCTGGATGAGCTGCGCGATGCCAGCGCTCGCAGCGGTGGAGCAGAGCGCGTGGACTTGAGTGATGTCTGGCGCGCCCCGCGTCCGCCCGCCTGGCGTGACATGCAGCGGTGGCTGCTCATGGCCCTGATGGTGGCGCTGCTGCTGGAAGCGTGGCAGACGCGCGCGGGCTGGAGTCTGATGGGAAGGACGGAATAACTGCTAATAGAGTCATAAAACCCGGCGCCGATGAAAACGATTTCCTAACAGCTGGAGCCGAGTCGTGCCTTGCATCAAGACCGATTCAGGGTGAATCAGTGGATGATGAAAGTATGGGCAATGATCATCGTTGGGGCGGCGTTTGCGCTTTTTGCGCGAGCTGATGACTGGCCGCAGTTCATGGGCCCGGGCCGGGACGGCGTTTCGCACGAGACAGCATTAAATATTAATTGGTCGAAAAAGCCGCCGACCATTCTGTGGAAAGCGAACGTGGGCCTGGGGGTTTCCGGTGCGTCGGTTGTTGGCGGAGTTGTTTATAGCTTTGGCTATGAGGATGGGAAGGATAAGCTTCGCTGTCTCGAAGCCGCGACTGGAAAGCCGGTCTGGGAACAGGCTTACAAGTGCAAAGCCGGCAAGCGCATGTTCGACGGTGGAACCGCGGCGACTCCGACAGTGGATGGTGGGTTCGTCTACACCTTGAGCCATATCGGGCAGTTGTTTTGTTGGGAGGCAGCCACGGGCAAGCTGGTTTGGGGCCAGGATTTGGCTGGAGATCTCAAAGGACGTAAAATGCAGTGGGGCTGGTCGGCCTCGCCGCTTGTCGTGGGCAACAACTTGATTGTGGATCCAGGCGGCGAAGGAACGGCGCGCGTGGCCTTGGACAAGTCGACCGGCAAGGTCGCCTGGCAGAAGGGCAATGAGCGCGCCGCTTATGCGTCGGCGATTATTTTTCCTCATGCCGGAAAAACTGCCGTCGCGTTCTTTCAGAACGAGGGACTAATCGCATTCTCACCGGAGAGTGGCGATGAACTGTTCCGTCATCCATGGAAGACGGAGTGTGATGCCAATGCGAGCACACCCCTGTTCCACGACGGGGCGTTTTTTCTTGGTTCGGGTTACGGGTGCGGATGCACGGTGATTGATGTCGGCAGTGGCATGCCGATCGTGCGCTGGAAAAACGACAGCCTCTCGCTGCATTTTCAAAACAGCGTCCTACTCGCAGGAAAGCTTTATGCAGTGAGCGGCGACAATCGCGGGACGAAGGGCGAATTGAAATGTGTCGACTTTAAAACCGGGGTGACAGCGTGGGGAGTGCCGCTGGGCGTGGCTTATGCGCACATTATCGTGGCGGCTGGCAAGCTTCTTATTGTTACCGATCAGGCGGAATTGGTGCTGGTCGATCCGAATCCAGAAAAATATGTCGAGCTGGGGCGCATGAAGGTGCATGATCAGGCGACGCGTGTCGTGGGCATTCCTTCGTTTGCCAACGGTTTGTTTTATGCCCGAAGTAATTCGGGCGAACTCGTCTGTGTTGACCTCCGGCCGTGAAAATGTTTCGGTCGGCAGCAGAGCGGAATCGGCTGGAGGGTGGGTCCCGGCGCAGGGCTATCTTGGTGACATTGGCGGTGTTATTTGCCTTAGGGGCCGTTGTCGTGCTTTGGAAAAAGCACAGGCGTCCAATTGTAATTCACAACCGTCAGGCTTCTACCCGGAATCGAAAAATGCGGGACTCTCAAGGTCCTTTACAACCTGAAGACTGGCCTTGGCGGAACGAGCCTGTCAACCGGCAACGCCTCTACGATTTTTACGCGCGGCAGGCCCAGGTTGCGCTGAATGCGCTGCCCCCCGCGCAGACGCTCGCAGAATTCCCCGGGCTCGACTCGGGAAAATACGGCCATTGGGGAGTGCAAACTGAAAAGGACTGGAGGGATGACCGCTGGAATCAGATGAACCTCGGAGGCGTGATCGCGGGAGTTTTTCGTGAGGCAAACACCACTGTTCCCAAGGGTGTATGTCTCCAGATCGGAGTAGGCGGTGTATGGTCGGCATGCATCGACCCCGGCAATCGTTTGTCCGTCGCGGCGCTTTGGAAGGGCGGGTTCGTGGAATTCGCCACCCAGAGATTTGGCTTGCTCGATGGTTTGTCTCCCAAGGGTGACAGGATTCCGGTCAGTGAGCTGATTCCTCCTGTTTTGGGTGGGACGTTTCGTTATCATGGTTACTACCGGCATGGAGCCCGCGTTATTTTTTCCTATGGTGAAAACGGTGCGGAAATGCTCGCCTCACCGTGGGTGGAAGGCGGCCGCTTCGTCTGGATCAAAGGCCCGTCGAATACATCGCCGTTGCGCGAATGGATTCACGGAGGGCCGTTGCGCTGTGGCGAAGAGATTATTACCCACGGCACCACAGGTGTGGGCTCAAAACCTTATGTGATCGACACCATTGAACTCCCGGTGAAGAATCCCTGGGGATCGCTGATGTTCCTTGGTGATCACGACTTTTTCTCCAATGGCGACGCGGCGATTTGCACGCTCATGGGTGATGTCTGGATCGCTCGCGGACTGGATGAAGATTTGAAAAAGGTTACGTGGAAGAGATTTGCCGCCGGGCTGCATCAGCCGCTGGGATTGAAAATCGTGAATGACGAGGTTTACGTGCTCGGCCGCGACCAGATCACGCGTTTGCGCGATCTCAACGGAGACGGCGAGGCGGACTTTTACGAGTGCATCAGTAATGCCTTCACGAGCTCGCCGGCAGCGCATGATTACATCACGGGACTGCAATGCGATTCCGAGGGAGCATTTTATTTTGCATTCGGCAATCAAGGCATCTGCCGTGTGAAGCCGGGACACGACGAGGTGGAGGTGTTAGCCACTGGGTTGCGTAATCCCGATGGCATCGCGCTCGGACCCGCCGGTGAAATCGTCTGCGCCGCCCAAGAGGGGGACTGGACGCCAGCGTCGATGATTTGTCAGGTGCAGCGCGGCGCTCATTATGGCTACCGCGGTCCCAAGCCGGGTCCGCTCGGTCATGCGTCGCCGCTTTGTTATCTTCCGCGTGGCATTGATCATTCGTCCGGAGGGCAGGTCTTCGTCGAGGGAGACCGCTGGGGGCCGCTTCAAGGTCAGTTGCTCCATTTCTCTTATGGCGACTGCGTCCATTTTCTCGTGTTGCGGGAGAACATTGATGGCGTGACGCAAGGAATGATCGTGCCCCTGCCCGGCGAGTTTGCATCGGGTGCGCATCGTGGCCGGTTCAATCCGCGGGACGGACAGCTCTATGTCAGCGGCACGCGCGGCTGGAGCACGTATGCCATGGCTGATGGCTTGCGCATTTGCTGGGCGACGGCCGCAAACTTTTCATTGAAATCCCGCAGCTTCAACCG
This sequence comes from Verrucomicrobiota bacterium, assembly GCA_021413535.1. Lineage (GTDB taxonomy): Bacteria > Verrucomicrobiota > Verrucomicrobiia > Verrucomicrobiales > Verrucomicrobiaceae > VFKE01. The sequence continues at coordinate 3,329 of JAIOQF010000090.1, read as the reverse complement.
GTGGACCAGGTGCATCTGCATATCGCGGGACAATCACTGCTCGCGTCGGATTTGTTCGCCACCCTGCTGAAGACCGGTGCACCGTTCACCGATTACGAGAGTTATCACCCGGTCGCCAAGATATCTCTGCCGCCACGCCCTGTCGAAACCGAGAACGCCAAACCAAACCCCTGGCTCACCGGCGTCGCCGGCGAACGAACCCTAATCGTGCGAACCAACGGCGGATTTCGCTTTGAGCCCAGGGAATTGGAAGCAAAGCCCGGGGAAGCGCTTGCACTCGTATTGGAGAATCATGATGCGATCCCGCACAACCTCGTGTTGCTAAAACCCGACTCAATCATGCGAGTGGGACAGGCGGCCGACCGGATGATCTCAGATCCCCAAGCCTTCGCGAATCATTACATTCCCAACATGTCAGATGTGCTGGTGCACACCAGCCTCGTGAATCCGGTGGCCTCACAAACGATTCATTTCAAGGCGCCCGAACAGCCCGGCAGTTATCCTTTTGTCTGCACCTTCCCTGGTCACTGGCAGGCGATGCAAGGTGTGCTTCTGGTTAAATAATCCATCTGCCTGTTGTTAATTGATTCATCATTGCCGCTCATCGCTCGCGGTTCGATCTCGGCGAGTAATACCCTGAAGGTCACGACGTGCAGCGCTGGCTGCTTATCGCGTTAATAGTAGCGCTGCTGCTGGAAGCATGGCAGACGCGCGCGGGTTGGATCTTGCTGAGAAAGGCTTAATTGCCCATATGGGCAACTGCCGAGCCAACATTTTGCACGTCACGTCCCGCGCCGCGGACGGTGTTGCATGATGTAATCAGCGCCGTCGCGAGCGCTGCCAGAAGAAGGGAGCGAAGGATGATTTTCATGCTCGGAAAATATCATCGGGTGTTGCGAGCGCAAGCTGGAAGCGGCTTTCTGATGGAGCTAATTTAGAATGTCAGGATCATGCGAGTAGTCTTTTGGATACAAAAATGCCCCCGAACCTTGCGAGGTCGGGGGCAGTGAAATGTTGGGCTTAATCTTCGCGGATTATTTCTTCTCCGCTTTTTCGGGCGCAGGTGGAGCACTGGGGGATGCCAGGGTTTTTTGTTCCGCGATGTCAGAGGCGGGCACCTTGAAGAGTTTGCCAGTATATGGACATTTTACTTCCATGCCGATGGGCAGACCGGTTACATCGACGAGTTGATGCTTGGCAGCGTAGGGGCTGTTGACGAAACCGGGACGATTCGGGATCGGCATTCCGTAGGGCAGTTCCGGCGCGGCTGACTTTACGGTCGAGGCGATGTTGGTCTTGGCTGGGGTGTTGTTCACCGGCTTGTTCTTGAAGAGTGCGTTCGCTGGCGGGGTCGTGGGTTCAGGTGTCGTGGTGCTGGGAAGGGTATTCTTCTGCTCGAGCACAGGAGGGTTGGTCTTGGCCACGGGCGGGGTCGTGTTGGGAATATTATTTTTCACGGCGATGACCGGCGGCTGGGCCATGACTTTTGTCGTGGCCGTCGCGGTGCTGGTGACCAGCGTGGTATCAGGCTGGCTCACGAAATCTGAAGGGACGATGAACACGCGATGAGTGTAAGGGCAGACCATTGTGGCGCCGGGTGCGGCACCTTTCACATCCACGAGACGGGGCGGGATGGTGTAGGGCGAACGGACAAATCCTGGAAGCGACGGAACCGATGTCGCCAGTTGAGCCTTGTCAGGTGCGGGCATGATGTTGACGGAAGGTTTTACCGGAGCCGGGGTGACGATGTTGTTGGATGTAGCGACTGGCTCAGGTGTATGAGCAGATGCCAGGTCTGGGGTTACGGTCTCGGTGGCTGCTGGCCCGGGAGGGCCGACGAAACGTTCGCGATTGGTTGCGATCACCGGTTTTTCTGGAGTGATGGCTACATCGGCAGGAGCGACATTCGAGGGGGTGGTATTACGTTCTTCTGTTACCGGCGCAATGGGTGCGAGTGTGCGTGCAGGATAAGGGGTGGAGAGAAAGGCGATCAATCCTTCCTGTTTAATCTGGTGCCAAGCTTCACTTGGTGGCAGTGTGCAGGATGAGATGGTCAAGGTTGCCGCCAATCCGACAAGCGCGGCGATTGAGGACGAGGAGTGGGTGTGAGTCTTCATAGATGAGAAGATTTTTGAAATATGAGAGTCATTTTAAGGATTTAGGCGCAAAAAAGCAAGTGTTGATTTACAATTTATCATAATCAGCAACAATAATCATGAGTATTTTGACATTATGAAATGGGAAATTATCGCGATTGGCAAGCCGTCATTGAGCTGGGCGAGGGAGGCGGCGGACGACTATTCGCTGCGACTTCGAAGGATGATTTCTCTGGAGATCACGGCGCTGCGGCCGAATCCAGCTTCCAATATGGGTGAACGAATGCTGGAGGCCAGCGCCGGAAGCTGGCGGGTCGCACTGGATGAGCGCGGCAAAATGATGAGCAGTGAGGACTTTGCCAAGTGGATTAAAAAACAAGAGCTCGCTGGGAGAAAGCGTGTCAGCATACTCATCGGTGGTGCGGATGGACACGGCGATGCTGTCCGTTCCGAGGTGGATGAAATTTGGTCGCTCTCACCGATGACGCTGCAACATGAATTGGCGCAGGTGGTGTTTCTGGAGCAGTTATACCGAGCGTCTTCAATTCTGCGGGGAGAACCCTATCACCGGAAATAGTCCAAGACGGGTGCTGTATGGCACGGTGAACGACCCGAAATATTATGGCCTAATGGTTCAAGTTCCGTAGATTTTTAAAAAAATCTGCGATGCGACTGATATTTTTGTTGCTGAGAAGCCTCTCAAAATTTATAGTCAAACCTGAAACTTTAAGTGATCCTAAACGAATATGGGCCAAAACCCGACTCCCTCTCTGCTGCGTCAGCTCATCAGCAATAGCAAAAGTCCGCAACCGGATGTCGCCGCCCCTGTGGTGATTGCACCGGTCGCGACTCCCGCTGTTTTAAGCATTGAGCCGCAACCGACTGCTGCTTCCGCCACCGTGCGAGCTGATACCAGCGAAACCGCACCGCGCCCGACGAATGGTCTGGCGGGATATCTGAAAATATTGGCGGAGAATGCACCGGTGGCGATGGCGATCTTTGATCGCGAGATGAAGTATCTCTATGCGAACCAGCGCTGGCTCGAAGTTTTTCAGCTGGGTCAAACTGAACTTATCAGTCGTTCTCAATATGAAGTTTTTCCATCGCTGCATCCTGGCTGGCGGAATGTTTATGAGCGGGCGCTGGCCGGCCAGGTAGTGCGCAGTGACCGGGATACAGTCGATCATGCCGGTCAACCGGTGCTTTATCGCTGGGAGGTGCGTCCGTGGCGTC
>JAIOQF010000089.1 GCA_021413535.1 Verrucomicrobiota bacterium | reverse complement strand
CGCTGATTTCGCCAAGTTCGCCGGCCGCATCCAGCTCACCTACATCTACGAAGAGGTGCTCGGCTGGGACATCATGCGCGACGGCATCGGCAAGCTGAAGGATTTCCACCAGCGCGCCTTCAAGAAATACCTCGAGCACGGCGTCGCCATCAAGCGCCTCAACCCCCGCCTCCTCGACTACGATCTCGCCAAGCTCGGCGCCGCCCTCGATCCGTCCTCCGACCTCGAGTTCGACTTCCTCGGCATCCAGACGATGTACGACCGCTACCTGATCATCGACAAGACCACCAAGCCCTCGCGCCGCATCGAGACGCCGCAGTTCTTCTGGATGCGCGTGTCGATGGGCCTGATGCTTGACGAGCCCGCCGACCGCGAAGGCAAGGCCGCCGCCCTCTACGATCTCTACAAGACCCGCCGCTTCTGCTCCAGCACGCCGACCCTCTTCAACTCCGGCACGCTCCACTCGCAGCTCAGCTCCTGCTACCTCTACTACGTGGACGATTCCATCGAGGGCATCATGCTCCGCGGCATCGCCGAAAACGCCTTCCTCTCAAAGTGGGCTGGCGGTCTGGGCGGATCGTGGACTTCCGTTCGCGGCTCCGGCGGTTACATCAAAGGCACCAACGGCGAATCCCAGGGCGTCATTCCCTTCCTCAAACTCCACAACGATCAGCTCGTCGCCGTCAACCAGGGCGGCAAACGTCGCGGCTCCGGTTGTGCCTACCTTGAATCCTGGCACAACGACATCGAAGAATTCCTCGATCTGCGCAAAAACACCGGTGACGAGCGTCGCCGCACCCACGACATGAACACCGCGAACTGGGTTCCGGACTTGTTCATGAAACGCATGGAGAAGCGTGAAAGCTGGACGCTTTTCCGCAGTAATGAAGTGCCCGATCTGCACGATCTTTACGGCAGCAAGTTCGAAACACGTTATCTGCAATACGAAGCCCTCGCCCAGCAGGGCAAGATCTTCAGCCGCCAGGTTCCCGCCGTTGAGTTGTGGAAAAACATGTTGAAGGCCCTCTTTGAGACCGGCCATCCCTGGATCACCTTCAAGGATCCTTGCAATGTCCGCAGCCCCCAGGATCACTGCGGCGTCATCCACAGCAGCAATCTTTGCACCGAGATCACGCTCAACACCGGCTCTGATGAAACGGCCGTCTGCAACCTCGGCTCCATCCTCATCGACAGCCACCTCGATGAAGCCGCGAACATCGATCATGTGAAGCTCCGCGAGACCATTCGCTTCGCCGTCCGTGCGTTGGACAATGTCATCGACATCAACTTCTACCCAACCGAAGCCGCCAAGCGCGCCAATATGCGTCACCGCCCCATCGGGCTCGGCGTCATGGGCCTGCAATACGCGCTCTATCGCAAGGGACTGCCCTTTGCCTCCAAGGAAGCCGTCGAGTTCAACGACGAAATCATGGAAGCCGTCGCCTACTACGCTTACGAGGCCAGCAGCGACCTCGCTGCCGAGCGCGGCAAATATTCCACCTACGAAGGCAGCAAGTGGTCTCGTGGCCTCCTGCCGCAGGACACGCTCGACCTTCTGGAGCAGGAGCGCGGCGAACCCATCGACTGCCCCCGTGGCGGCCGGATGGACTGGACTAAAGTCCGGGAAAAAATCGCCACTCACGGCATGCGCAATAGCAACGTCCTCGCCATCGCCCCCACCGCCACCATCAGCAACATCATGGGCAGCAGCCCCTGCATCGAGCCCCTCTTCACCAACGCCTTCGCCAAAGGCAACCTCAGCGGAAACTTCTTCGTCCTCAATACTTACCTGGTAAAAGACCTCAAGAAACGCGGCCTGTGGAACGAGGAAACGCGTCAGCAGATCAAGTATCACGACGGCGAACTCAGCGGTATCGACGAAATCCCCGCCGATCTGAAGCGCAAATACGCCACCGCCTATGGCGTGGATTACAACTACATCATTGATGCCGCCGCCCGTCGTCAGAAGTGGATCGACCAGAGCCAGTCCGTGAACTTGTTCTTCGCCAGCAGCGACATGCGCAGTCTCAGCCACATGTATCGCGCCGCCTGGCGCAAAGGCTTGAAGACCACTTATTATCTCCGCACCCCCAGCGCCAGCAACATCACCAAGGCCACCGCCTCACGCGCAGCCGAGGCCCCGGTCGAAGCTCCCGGCGTTGTTCCTGCTGATCCGGAAGAATACAAAGCCTGGCTCGCCGAGCAGAAGCGCAAAGCCTCCATCGGCGAATGTGAAGCCTGCCAGTAGACCGAAAACACGCTGATAGTGGATCACTGATTGCCAGATGTTCCACAGAGCCTTCGCACAACAAGGCCTTCCAGCCTGAATTAGAAATCAGTGGTGGCGGATGTCCTATGCGCCTTCTCGCTGGCCAGTGGTTGCAAGTAATAAACCGTTACTCCGCCCTCCGCATTCATCATTCATTTCTTCCCCTCCGCCGCCGCTCCCGTCGTGCCACCCGCAATAAACTCCGCTGGCACAAATGTTTGCTTCACATCCCGGTGACCCCGGCTCACCGACTCCGCCCACTGGGCGATCTGATGCACCAGCGGCACGGCATCCCATTGAATATGGGAGATAGGCTGCATGCACCAGGAAAAGGCAGGATCAGTGTCCGTGCAGATCAGCGAGACCTGCTGAGGCACGCGAATGCCCCGGGCAGCCAGAAACTGCTGCGCCGCCACAAAAAAATGTGTTTCATCAATGATCATGGCCGTTGGCGGCGTGACTCGAAACAGCGAGTCCAGCAGCTTTTGAAAGCCCTCCTTGGTCTCCTCCCAGTCCGGCAGATTGTAATCGCTGGTGGCGATGCCGTGGGCCTTCAGTTCATCGAGGAAGATGCGCTCCACGCGTCCCGGCTGTGGAAGGCGCCGTTCTTTACGGGCCAGCAGCACGATGCGCCGATGGCCCATGGCGACCAGATGACTGGCAGCGGCGACCATGGCGGGTGCTTTGTCCGGTGCCGAGGCGGCGATGGTCAGCCCTTCCCGCCGGCCGAACAAAGCGAACGCCGGCACCTGCTGTTTGCTGAACCACTCCAGCACTTGTTGTGAGCCGCACATCACCACCCAGGCATCTGCCTCCGTTTGTTTGACCACCCGCTCAATGCGTGTCAGGTCATGGTTGAGTTCAGCTAGGAACTGGTTGTGGAAGATTGTCGTATGGCCGGCCTCCATCAGTGCGTGGTGGAGTTCGATCATGTATCGCGCGCCCCGGTCTTCGGGTTCATAGAGCAGAATGGCCACCCGCATGGCGCGCGCTGACTTTTTCGCGTTCAGCACGATGCGGCGCTGGCGCCCCGGCCCTTGGCCCACCAGCAGCCCCTCGTGCTCCAATTGCTTCAGTGCTGCTTCCACGGTTTTGCGATCCGCCACCAGTTCTTTCGCCAGTCGGCTGATCCCCGGCATCACTCCCATCCAGACACCCCGTTTTAACTCGCTGCGCAGGTGATTGGCGGTTTGTTCAGCGGCAGAGTAACGACGTAGTGTTGCCATGGATAAAACCGTCCCAGAAAAAGGGCTTCCGAAGTTGTAATGCCTAACCCCACCATTTTACCTACGCACAGGGCATTTTTTTCCCGTCATTAATCCAGCACTCAATCCATTAGTAATTAGTCCGATTACTGGTCTTCAAGGTTCCGAATCCCCTAATTTTCCCCATATTTCGCCCTCCAAACCGACCCTGAACAGCCGAAAAGACCAAAAAAAAGTTCAAAAATTAACCCTAGAATTCATCCACCGATTTCTCAGGAGCACTCAGATTTTCAAACGCACTGATTTTATTCCTCCTCCGTTCGCCACGTCTCATAGTCTCCGCTTCTCCCCATCTTCATAAGCCCGCCCTTTTCACTTTTCACTTCTCCAGCATGAACCTGACCTTCCCCGACCTCTGCCGCCGCTTCCTTTTCGTCGCTGGCATCGTCACCACCTTCCTTTTCGCGGTTTTCGTCGTCATCCAGATTATCCAGCCCGACCTCGCCCCTCATTAAGCAGAATCGAATAGCCGAAAAAAACGAAAGAAGACAAAAAATAGATTTCAGTTTTCCGACCTTCTGCCTTCTGCCTTCATAATTCCTCCTTTCCGATAGTCATCCTTCCGCCGTCTCCCCATCTCAAAGTCTCCGCCTCTCCCAATCTTCACCCTATGAACACCCGCCTCAGCCCCTTCATGCGCACGATCGCCCTCATCGTCGCTGCGGACGACCTGAACATTGTCGCGGCGACTACGAATACGGGGTCTATCACGGTCACTGGAACGCAAGTTGCCAACAGTATCACCTACGGATCCACGGTGGGGGCCGTTACGATCACCGGCGGAACAAGCATCACGCTCGGGGATGGTGTGGCAACCCATGGCGGCATCACAATGAACAGCGGCGCGGGCGCCCAGATCATCAACACGGCGCTCATCCTGGCCAACAGCCAGACTTGGACGAACAACTCGGCCAACAGCCTATCCTTTGGTGGGGGGGTAACCTTGGGCTCGACGCTGACATTTGCTGGCACTGGAAACTTTACTGCGACCGCTGGCACTTTCGGCAATGCTGGGACGGGCGGCATCATCATGAATGGTTCTGGCGTTCTGAACGTCAGGGCGGCGACGAACACGAACTACACCGGCTCGACGACGATCAATAGTGGTGTTGTCCTACTAAATGCCGCCAGCAAATCCACTGGCAATTTCAATCTCGCAGGCGGCATGGTCACTGACTACTTCCAGCAGACTGGCGTCTTCTCTAGTGGTTTGGGCACGGGAACCAACCAGATTCAAATTACCGGCAACAGCGGTTTCGGTGCCGGTAACGGCACCTCGACCTGGAGAATCGGCACTGGCGGCTCCGTCCTTATTTGGGGAGCGAGTGGTGAAGGCGCGGCCACGGGCTTTTTCAACCCGACCACGCTGAAATTCATGACGGTCGCGGATAACCGGGGACCTTCCATCTACGGGATCGCCAACTTTGACAATGGGCTTAATCTCAACGGTGTTGCAAGGACGATTGACGTCCTCGATGCCTCTACCAACCCAACCAACAGTGGTGCTACGATCGCCGGTGTCATTAGCAATGGCAGCCTGATCAAAACAGGAGGCGGAAATCTTACCCTCGGCAGCGCTAGCAACTCCTGGGGAGGCACCACCACGATCAGCGGTGGCTTCTTGACGGTCGCCGCTACCGGCGCGCTCGGCAGCGCCAGCAACACCCTTGAGTTCAACGGCGGCACCCTGCGGGCGACCGGCACCATCACTTCCCCATCCACCCGTGCCGTGACGATGACTGCCACCGGCATCATTGATACCAACGCCCAAGCCATCAGCATCGCTGGTAACATCACCGGCGCAGGCGGCCTGACTAAAAACAGCACTGGCACCCTGACCCTCACCGGCACCAACAGCTACGGCGGTGTCACCACCGTCAATGCCGGCGCGCTGGCCATCACCAGGGAAGCATCGCTCGCAAGCAATACGGCGGCCAACCTCAACGTAAAAAGTGCAGCCACCCTCCAGTTGAACGTGGATTCCGCCGGAAGCGCCGGATTTACCAGCGCTAATCTCAGCACCTTGCTTGGCAACATCTCCGTGGCCAATACCGCCGCCCAAGGTTTGCAGAATGGAGCCATCCTCGCCCTCGACACCAGCACTGCCACTGGCACGACCTTCACCCAGGGTAATGCCATCACTAATTCTACCGGCACCTTTGGCGGTGCGATCAGCCTGACCAAGCTCGGCGCCGGCACGCTCGTCC
>JAIOQF010000321.1 GCA_021413535.1 Verrucomicrobiota bacterium | reverse complement strand
GACGACCACCATGCGATGGCGGAAGACGGCGTCTTTTCCATCCGCCTGACGCGCCACGGTGCCGGGACGTTCTTCCGTGATGATGACACAACCACCTGAGGCCGGTGTGTTCCCGGTCTTCACGCCGTCGATAGTGCCGACGCCCAACAACAGATTGGTATTTTGCAATGATACAGTCTGCCGCTGACCGGCACGGAAGACGGTGATGTCCCGGCTCTTCTGATTGGTGTAAAAACGAAACGGCGCGCGGGAGAGCGCATACATCGTGAGTCGGGCCATGTCGGCTGCGCTCGAGACCGTGACGGAGCGGCCGAGTTCCGCGCCATGCGGACTGATGAATCGCGTCTGTTTGCAACCCTCGCGTCCGGCCAGTTTGTTCATCTCGGAGACAAAGACATCCACGGGATTGCCTCCCCGACCACGGCGACGCAAGATGTCATTGCCGACGAACTCCGCCAGCACTGTGGCCGAGGCGCTGTCGCTCACCATCATCGAAGCGTAGATCAGATCTCGCAGAGTGAGTTGATCGCCGGGCAGGAGGCCGAGGCCGTTGGCACCCGCGTTCTGAAGGGCGCCCGGAGAAACTGTGGCCAGCACATTGAGATTCACTTTGGTGACATCCGACCAGTCGAGCGCCACCAGTGCCACCGCGATTTGGGACAGTCCGCCGACAGCGCGCTTGACGTTCGCATCGATCGCGACGTGAACTTTTTTATTATACAGATCCACAGCAATCAAGCTCTGAGCACGAAGCGCGCCAGCACAGAGGAACACCGCAGCGCCGCACACCAGCAGGCGTTTCACAAAATTCACCGACGATAGTAACATGGAGCGCGGAGTCTACCGATGGTCATATGCGACGCAACTGAAACGTGCCGCGTGCTGACTCTGACCAGAGAATCATGCGGGTTGGTGAATTCCCGGAATCGCGGCTTGACTCGAATCGGAATACGAGAAAGAGAAGTTGATCACATGACTGAAGCCGAAACCACCTCCAATCTGCTGCGCCGCTACTACGCGCTGTTCAATGCCGGCGATCGCGAATCCTTCCTCGCCCTGCTGACCGATGATGTGGCGCACGATATCAATCAGGGCGGCTGTGAAACAGGTGTGGAAAACTTCCGCAAGTTCCTGGCCAGGATGGACCGCTCCTACCGTGAGCAAGTGGAGGAACTGGTCGTGCTGACGAATCCGGACGGCACACGCGCGGCGGCGGAGTTTTATATCCGGGGCGAATATCTTAAGACTGATGAAGGTCTGCCAGAAGCTGCGGGACAAAAATACTGGCTGCGTGTTGGGGCGTTCTTTGAAATCCGGGACGGCAGAATTGCGCGAGTGACGAACTATTACAACCTGCAGGAATGGCTCCGGCAGGTCGGCGCATAATTTCAGTCGGCGCTTTTTGCTGGCAGCAGCAGGGTTGCCCAGCCCGCCAGCAAGAACAGACCGCCAAAAGGCGTGATGGCACCCAGCCACTTCAGGCCGGTGACACTCAGGAGATACAAACTCCCGCTGAATAAAATCATGCCCGCCAGCCAGCAATAGGCGCTGCGGCGAAAACCAGCCCCCGCAAGTGCCACCGCCAGCACGGCGACTGAATGCACGAGGTGGTATTGCGCCGCGGTTTTCCAAGTCTCCAGATGCTGCGAATTCTCGAGTGTGTCTTTAAGCGCGTGGGCACCAAAAGCCCCCAGCGTCACGGCCATAAAACCCGCAAGCGCGGCAAGAATAAGCAGGAATCGGTCAGACTTCACCGGCCCACGCTGGCAGGCGGCACTGAAAAATCAAGCGACGCGTCTGCTTGGAGGAACCGAGATTGCCCGCTGCATGAAAATTATGTATTCCTTTTCCTTGTCACTCTGGGGGCGTTGGCCTATATAAACAGGACAACAACTCCCAACCTCGACAGCGCTGCTGTTTCAGTCGCATGATGGCCTTGATCACACCACAACTCCGCGCATTCACTGCCCGCGTTCTCCCCGCCGCAGTCTATTGCATTCTCACCGCAACTTCCGGCTTCGCCCAAACCGCGAATTCGGACTCAATCAAGGCTGCCGCCGGCAAGTCTGATATTCTGACTTCGATCACGGAGAACGTGAACATCACGGGACTGGAAACTCAGTTTGATCCCGACACCGGCATTGCCAGCGCAGTGGGTGAAGTTCGCATCAACTACGGCGGCGTCGAAATCATCGCGGGTCGCGCGGAATACAATTCCAACACCAAGGATGTCATCGCCCGCGAAGACGTGACAGTGATCAAGGACGGTCAGGTTTTCCGCGGTGAGAACGTGACCTACAACTTCGAGACTCAGGAACTCAAGGCCAATAACCTGCGCAGCGGCCTGCCACCGATCTTTTACAAGACTGCCGACCTCAAGGCCAACCTCTCCGACAAGGATGAAGAAACCGGTCAAATCCATCGCATTGACGGTGCCCAGACCTACTTCACCACGCACGACAGCAACAACCCGAACTACCACCTCACCTCCAAGACGCTCACCATTTATCCCGGTGACCGCGTCGTGATGCATGATGTAAAAATCTACGCTGGCAAGACCCCCGTTTTCTGGCTCCCAGTTTACGTCCAGCCCCTCGATAACGAGCAGGGCTACTACTTCCGCCCCGGTTACACCAGCCAGTGGGGGGCTTTCCTCCTCAATCAATACGGCGTCATGTATGGCGACCACACCCTGGCGACTTACCGCCTCGATCTGCGCAGCATGCGAGGCGTGGCCGGTGGCATCGATCTCAAATCCCTCCGCATGCGCGACCACAAGTATTTCGGCAAACTCCTCTTTTATTACGCTTACGATACCGATCCCAGCATTGGCTTTGGCAGCCACAAGCGCGGCCCCTTCACCCCAGATGCGAACCGTTATCGCTTCACATTCCAGCACCGCATCTATATCCCCGGCCCCAGCGAAAGCACTTGGTATCTTGACTTCGACATCACGAAGCTGAGCGATCAATTCATGCTGGAGGACTACTACCTTAACGAATTCCGCAACGATCCCCGACCCGACAACAACATCGCGCTCGTCAAACGCGATGATCGCTTCACCGCCACGCTCTGGACGCGCTTCCAGCTCAATGATTTTGACCACACCGACCAGCGGCTTCCAGAACTCGCATTCGACTTCACTCGTCAGCGCTTGGGGAACACCAACTTCTACTACCAAGGCGAAACATCGGCCGGGTTGTATCGCGAGAAGCTGACTGGCTACGAAGCCTCCGTTTTACGGGACAAGATCAACACTCAGCAGGTCAATCTAGCAGGTTTTAACAAGGGCTTCACCTCCACGACTCTTGGCACCAAGCCAGTTTACGACTCGAACGGCATCCAGATTACCCAAGCCACCGGGGTGAACCAGCTCTCCGGCTCGACGCTCACCTCCAACAGCAGTGACTTTTACCGCGCCACACCACGTGTCCTGACCAACCGAGATG
>JAIOQF010000355.1:5064-7368 GCA_021413535.1 Verrucomicrobiota bacterium | reverse complement strand
GATCGAGTGGCTGGCACCCCTGATGGCATTCCTCATGCCGCTGATCGGATGGGTGGCGGTGGAGGCGCTCACGGAAAAGACCGTGGCTTTGCCTGCGATCTATGCACCGTTCGCGCGCCGGGGTTTTTTAGCGCGAGGTCTGGGCCGCATCCTTTATCCTGGCTGGGCGACGGCAATTCTATTTTTGATGCTGGTGCTGGGACTCATCACCCTGGCTTTCGAATTCGTGCCTTACCGAACAATCCCGCAGCCACCGGATCAGCTCGATCCGAGAATGCTCTGGCCGATTTATTTTTTCGCCCTGATCTCGCCGCTGCCGCTCATGATTTTTTTCCCACGCGTGAAGCAGCGCTTCTGGCTGTATGTGCTCATTCAGCTGGTATTCGGACTTTTATACGCAGCAGCCAACATCGCGTCGGACTCGCCGCTGGGCAGGAATCCAGGCGCACTCCTCTGGCTGGCTCCCATCCCGAGCGCTTCACTGATGGCCCTGGTCTCACATCAAGACGATCCCAGCGTGTTTATGTTTTTGACCAAGGTTACGACAGGGTGCGGCCTGGTCGTGCTGACCTTCATGGCGTTCTATATCTTGCGCGAGTTCCGTGTCATCTCGCGGTTGGAGCGTGTCGCCTTGGAGGAGAAGCCCAATGTCGAATAGTTAACTCACGGTCGTGAACCTGGCTGTCATCCATCAGCGAATGAAGGCCGCCGCCTCGGTGGCGCGCCTGCCCTTGCGCGCTGGCCGGTGGACGGGCGTTACTGGCAACGTATTGGGACAAGGAACAGGCAGCTCCATCGATTTCCAAGATCAGCGCCAATACATGCCCGGTGATGATCCGCGCCATATCAACTGGCAGGCCTACGCGCGGAGCGGTCAATATACGATGAAACTCTATCGCCAGGAAGTGACGCCGCGGGTGGATCTTATTTTCGACACCAGCGGCTCGATGTTTCTCGACGAGAAAAAGACCGCACGCACCTGGGAGCTGCTTTACTTTTGCCTCGAAAGCGCACTGCGACTGGGCGCCTCAGTCAAACTGCACACGCTGGGCATCAGCGCTGAAGAGACACCACTGGAACGTGCCCTGGCTTACGATTGGCCGGAGAATCCGTCGCCGGGCAAACCGGATTTTTCAGCACTGCTGCATCGCGTGCCCTTGCGTGCCGGATCACTCCGCGTGGTGGTAAGCGATCTCTTAAGCGAGTCTCCACCGGAGCAAGCCGCTTCCATTTTATCGTCGAGCCGAGGACGTGCGATCCTGCTCGCGCCCTACAGCCGCGAGGAAGCGCAACCGGACTGGCAAGGAAACATCGAGTTTGAAGACTCGGAGATGCAGCTGCGTGATAAACGACGGGTGGAGCCCGATGTGCTCGGTCGTTACCTGCGCGCCTATGAAAACCATTTTGCCATGTGGCGCGAGCAATGTGCCCGGCGCGGCATCGCCTTTGCGCGCGTGACCAGCGATCACGATTTTATCGCCGCAATGCGCGCAGAAGCAGAGGGCGCTGGTGCAGTGGAGATATAAAGCGGTTTCACCTTCTCAAACCGCGACCTTCAACCGGAACGACGCGGGTTTGAAATCGACCGGTGAAGCTCCGGCGAATTCGCCATCGAGCTGGTAGGAGATGCCACCGGTGCATTCCACGCGGAACTCGCGGACTTGAAGGTAGTCAAGATCGCCGCACTGCTCATATCCCGTGAAGGTGAGCGCCGTGACAAACTGCAAGGCTTCGATGGCATGCTGACGATGGAAGATAATGATGTCGAGCAATCCGTCGTCGTTCTTTGCATTGCGGAAGACTGGCACCGGGCCGCCGTAATGCCGGCCGTTCCCCACCAGCACCAATGAGCCAGGCAAGGGCGGTCGCCCCTCGATGATCACGTTGAGTTGAGGCGGTTGTTTTCCCAGCACCCGAAGGCCGGTCATGACATAACTCAGCGGACCGAACTTTTTCTTCATCTCCCACGTCGTTTGACGCACGATCTCGGCATCCAACCCCACTCCCGCGAGTTGCACAAAAAATTGTCCGTTCGCCTGCCACAAGTCCACCTCACGCAGTTCGCAACGCGAAATGCGCGCCCAGCATTCCCCCAAGCGACCCGGCAAACCCAGCTCATGGGCAAACACATTCATGGTGCCCGCGGGCAGCACGCCGAGCTCGGCATGATCAGCGGGATCGGACAAGGTAAGATTATGCTGTGCCAGTCCGTTAACCGCTTCGTTCACCGTGCCATCACCGCCGGCGGCCACGACGATTTTGTGTCCTTGAGCAGCCAGCTCAAAAGCCAGCCGCCGCGCATCT
>JAIOQF010000355.1:0-5054 GCA_021413535.1 Verrucomicrobiota bacterium | reverse complement strand
CGCCGCGCATCTCCGGGGCACTGTGTAAAATGCAGCTCAGGTGCTGGTCGAAGCGCGCGAATGCTTTCCGCGAGACTCGCAGCCCGGGTGCTGCGGGCTGCGGGATTGAGGATGACGGGAAGAGACATCGGGGACGCATGTTTAACGGTGCTTCATGCAGGGCAAGTAAAATCGCCGTGCATTGACAGGAAGCTACTGTGGAGGAACATCGAACACTCATGCAGAACGTGACGCGAACCGGAATTCGTTGGCGACTCGCCACCGTTTTTTTTACCGTCGCGCTTCAGGCCGGCGCCCAGGTCACCACGCGCAACGACACCGTGGGCCGCTTGCTCAATCTTTGGTTCGACGAAGGCAGTGCTGCGGGACTCGATCGCATCACCTATGAAAATCGCGACGGCGCGCACTCGCCGCTCAACACCGCCGAGTGGCCGCAGCTTCACGTCTACCAACCCACTGAGGAAGAAAAAAAACTCGGCGCCGCACCAGGTGCCGCCATGATGGTGCGTCCGCTGGCGCTGATCGGCAACGCATCCATGGCCGCCCCCGCTGACAAGGGCGGGAGCATCCCGCGCCTCTATGAAGCCAGCGCTTCCGGCATGAATTTCCTGACGAATCAGTATCTGAGTAATAATCTATTCTTTTATCCGTCGCATCAGGATCACCTGCCAGGATGGAATGGCGTCGGAGGCTGGGGCGATCTTTATCCGACCAATACTCCCTGGGTGATCATCTCCCAAGGCTCCTCCGGCACCGACCAGCCATTCTTGCGTGCATTTCTCTCCGCCACAGCCGCACTCCCGCGCGATACTCAGCGCCGGCTGATCTCAGCCCGCCTGTTGATGCCGGTGCTACAGTCGCTTTTTCGTCAGAGCAACAAACCCGTGCGCACGCAGGAAGATTACTTCACAGGCGCCGCTCATCCTCCGGTGTTCCGGGCAGAGAATATTGATGAGGAACGGTTCGTCCTCGCTGCGCACAGCCTCACCCAATTCGCCATCCCGCCGCTGGTGGCGCTCGCTGTGAAATCAGAGTCACCGGAGCCACAAAACGGGCGCGATTATTTTGAACTCCCGGTGATCAACAACGAGAAGCTCTCTGATTCACCCTGCGTGATCGCGCGCATCTTCCGCGGCAGCGCCTTCCGTCGCGAACTGACCGTGAGCGCACGTCGTTCCAATGACATCGGCGGACACCCGATTCAATTCCACTGGGCTCTGCTACAAGGCGATGCACACCGCGTAAAAATCGAACCCACCAGCGATGGCAGCGAGGCGCAGATTACTCTGGCCTGGCATCCCGAGATTCGCTCTGCCGCCGGACTGGCCTCGCATCGTGTCGACATCGGTGTCTTTGCCACCAACGGAATCACCTGGTCCGCGCCGGCTTTCATTACCTTTTTCATGCTGCCCAACGAACTGCGGCAATATCGCGACGATGGACAACTCGAGGAAATTAATTATGAAGCCGGAAATCCGCATCCCGGACTTCCATCGTCCAATGATCTCCGCTGGCTCAATCTGGGTCATAAGATGTCGCCCAGTGAACCATCACTCGCTGGAAAACTTCTCCGCGATGTCCTGCCTGAAGCCGCCGCAAAAATGCTCCTCGACACCGCAGAAGTCCTGGCCGCAAAACAGGAGAACTTGCGCAAGTTGAACGCTGACATTCAAACAAAACCGCAGGCCGCCGCTGCACTCAGTGAACTGGAGACGGCGCTGCGCCAGCGTGTGGAAGCCAGCTTGCCGGATGGCAAAACGCTGCGTGAAGTCGTGCAAAACGCATTCGTAAAATTGGCGGAGAAACCGGATTTGTTCACTGCGAACCAGAGCACGATCCTTACCGCTGCGAAGAACTCGGGAAATATCACGGACTTCTTTGCCGCCCGGCAGCGCGCCCTCGACTTTCGCGTGCTCGCGGAAGATGACGGCGGACATTACGTTTTGCTGCGCAAGCCGAAACAGCTCTCCGCTGGTGACATCGCTGTATTGCGTGACTTTCACCTGAGCGTTCTGGCCCTGGCGCTGTTCCCGGAATTCCTTGAGCGCTCCAATAAGCCCGCGTGGGTGGATCCGAGACTCACGACGCTGAAAGCCTGGCGCGATCTGCACCATTATGACAACGAAGGACGCGAGATTGGCTGGACGCGCATCACCAATGGACGCGAATACGAATTCGACGCAGAGGGACGACTGCTCCCGGATGGTCCCGGCGGACGCGCAGTGCCGGTAAAGTATGCGCGCGACGAAGCCACCGGCCATCTGCTCTTCGCGCCGAAGTAGCTGGTGACTTTGCTTTTTCCCTTGTCTTCCGGCGCACAAGCCGCATTTTGTCCTTCAATCTTCTCATCAAAACCAGCCAAAACGATGCCGCCCAAAAGATCACACGGTGCCAGACGAAACAACTCCAGGCCCGCCGGTCGTCCGGGATTTCGCTCCCAACCTCCCCCGCCGGCTCCTGCGTCCCAGGACAAGGAGGCGGCCATCGAACTCGACGGCACCGTCTCCGCCGTCCTCGCCGGCACCATGTTCCGCGTAAAGCTGCGCAACGGTCACGAAGTGCTGGCCCACATTTCCGGCAAAATGCGGAAACGGTTTATCCGCCTCGTCATCGGTGACAATGTCCGGCTGGAAATGTCACCCTACGACGCAGACAAGGCGCGCATCGTTTTCCGCCTCTGAAGATATAAGTTGAAGGGTTGAAAGGTTTAAGGGTTGAAGAAATTCCACTGTGGAGTTTTTGCGCATTTTTCACCTTCAACATTTAAACCTTTCAACCCTTCAACCCATTCTTCATGGAATACTTCATCTCCAACGCCGGAGAACGCACCGGCCCGCACTCGCAGTTCAATGTGATCGAGCGCATCCGCGACGGCACCCTCAAGGGTGAAGAACTTGCGTGGCACATGGGATTGCCGGAATGGAAACCCCTGCGTGATCTGCATGAGTTCGCCGATTATTGGAAGCCGACCCCGGAGATCATTGCCGAAGCCGAGCACGTGCGTCAGGTTGCCCGCATCGCCCTGGACACCCCGCAGCCTTGGCTGCGCTTCTGGGCACGGATCATGGATTACTTCTGGTTCTCCATGCTGTTTTCGCTGCTCATGAATCTGCTGCTGCCGCAGGCCTCTGCCTGGATAGAAGCGGCCAGAGAGAATCTCATGCTGGGTCAGCCAATCACGCAGGCCCAAACTATATTCCTCATCCTGTTCCCACCCGCGATGTTTTTATTGTTCGTGCCCTTGGAAGCATACTGGCTGTCGCGCCGCGGCACCACTCCGGGCAAGGCGCTGCTGCGCATCCAAATACGCCGCTTGGACGGAACACTGCCGACATTCCACCAGGCCTTGCTGCGCTCCCTGCTGGTCCTCATGAAGGGCACATTCTTCTTCTTGTTTTTTCCATTCCCACAATTGTTCATCATGTCCTGGTGCCGCATCCGTCTCGTCCAGCTGGGCACCACCTCCTGGGATGAGCAGACCGGCCTCCGCGTGGAGCACGGCGAACCGGAACCCTGGCGCTACGTGATCGTGGCCATCATCATCGGATTCCTCGCGCTGCTGTTCATGATGATCGCCAACATGCAGGGCACCGGCCTGACGCCGCCCTTGCCGAAATAGCCGCGCGATGCAAAGTCACAGCGAAAGCATGGCCCGCGACCTCGTCTACTTCGATCTCGAAACCAAACGCACCGCCAATGACGTCGGTGGCTGGCATAACAAGCACGAGATGGGAATCTCCATCGCCGTCACTTTCAGCAGCAAGCTCGGCGAATATCGCATCTACACCGAAGACAACGTGCGCGAGCTCATCGATCAGCTCCGCCGCGCGGACCTCGTGATCGGCTTCAATCATGTGCAGTTCGACTACGGCGTCCTGCGCGGCTCAGTCGTGCTTGAGTTCGCAGACCAGCTGGAAAACCTCGACCTGATGCTCGACCTTGAAAAAAAAATCGGCCACCGCCCCAAGCTCGACGCCGTGGCCAGCGCCACGCTCGGCACCGGCAAGACCGCTGACGGTCTCGATGCCATCCGCTGGTGGCAGCAGGCCACGCAGGCGAAGGAAAAAGGTGACAAGCAAATCTGGGCTGATCGCATCGGCGACATCGCGCTCTACTGCTGCCATGACGTCTGCGTCACCATGCGTGTCCATGAATACGGCTGTCAAAACGGCCACATCAAATACCTCGACCGCAACCAGCGCGAACAGATCATTCCAGTTGATTGGAAACTGTAGCCGCACAACAAATGCTGCTAAACTCTAAAAGCCAGATGCCCGGCCAATCATCAGCCATCCAACATTCATAATTTATCACTCATCATTGATTTTTATGGGCCAGTTTTACGACGAAGAAAAAATCAAAGCGATGGAGAACTCCGCCGCCACTCCGGCTGATCCCACGTCTGGCACCTCTCCTCCTGCCGGCAAGTTTTACGATGAAGCAAAGCTCAGCGCCATGGAGGCGGGTTCAACTCCAACAGCGTCACGCACCCAGAATCTTGCCAGATTTGCGCTGATCGCCCTGCTCGTCATCGCCGGCATCGGCCTGATCTGGTGGAAGATCACTCACAACCCGGACACGATGATCGTGGACATCAACCATGCCAGCGCCGAACAACTTTCCTATTTGCCCGGCATCGGCGAAGCTAGAGCGAAGGACATCATCAAGCACCGCCCCTATCAGACGATCGAAGATCTGAAAAAAGTCTCCGGTATCGGCGAGAAGACTTTCGAAAAATTAAAGTCGCGGGTGAAAGTGGAATAACACTCGAACATCACCGCGCACGTTCCGTGCTCCACCGAATCATTGGTCAGGACTTGCCTGGCTCCTGAGTCACTTCTGGCTCGATACTGCCTTCTGGACCATCGGGCCATTTCGCACCTTCTTCGATCCAGCGTTTTACCAATTCTACTTCCGAGTTTGGAATACGATGGCCAGTGGGTGGCATGGCTTTCTTATCAGGATCGGGCAGCGTCAGAGCAATATATAATTGACTGGAAGCAGGCTGACCAGGTGTGATAACGGGACCTTTTTTTCGAGGCTGCATCGCAAGC